>CAQBGY010000012.1 GCA_948759685.1 uncultured Eubacterium sp. | reverse complement strand
ATCAACAAGTAAAAGAAGTAATCATTATGACACGCTGGTCTACAAAAGATGTTGTCGGACGAATTATCGAACTGTATGGAAGTAGCGATAGAACAAAGATAATTTCCGTAGAAGACATAGATCCGATTACGGGCAAAAGCAACTTTGATTATGAGTACAACGGAATGACGGTTGAGTTTTTTAACGACCAAGCCCTTACAATGGATGATATTTCTTATAGGTGTCTGTATAAGCAACAGCCTATTGAGCGTGAAGGTTTGCTGTTTCCAGAAGGAAAGGTTATGCGATATGACGATGAAGAAATTAAAAAACTTAGAGAGAAACCGCCAGAACTTATTACAGGACAGTGCGATACCAAAGGAAAAGGAACAGATTTTTTTGTTTTACCATGCTTTGAAAAGTATGGAGATTACTATTACTGTACCGATTGCGTGTGTGATAATTCCCCAGATTATGAATTGCAGTATGAAAATTCTGCAAATCTGATTGTTGACAACGAAATGCAGGATTGTGTGTTTGAGAGCAACAATGGAGGCGACAGGGTAGCAGAAGAAGTGCAAAAACGAGTGGAAGAAAAGGGATGGATATGCAATATAACATCAGTGCCAACGGAATCAAACAAAGAGGCCAGGATTTATCAGTGCTCAAATTGGATATTGCAACACGTCAAATTTAAGGACAAGTCAATGTATGCGCCAAAAAGCCAATACGGAGTGATGATGGCGCAGTTGCTTAGTTATTCTGTATCTGGGAAAAACATAAATGATGACGTTGCCGATGTATTTGCTACATTTGCATTGAGAATAAAAAAAGGAAATGGAAGAAGGAAAACAATCATAATGCCAAGCCCAATCTAAAGGAGGTTACATACATGGTAAGCAAGGAAATTTTGATACAGTATTCAGATTTGCAGGAAGAAATAAAGGAAGTCCGACAAAGAATAGAGCAGACGGAACGACAGATTGAACGAATTGAAAGCGAAAAGACCGTATGTGACAAGGTTAGGGGAGGAGAGGGTGGCTTGCAATCATTTAAAATTGAAGGTTTCCCATATCCAGAATACAGCCGAAAAAAAACATTGCTATATTCAAGAAAGGCAACGTTGACAAGCCTTGAAATGGAGCTTCTTGAAACACTGAACAAAGTAGAGGAATTTATTGCAAGCATTTCTGACAGCCGTATGAGAAGGATTATCAATCTGCGGTTCATTGAAAATCTTTCATGGAATAAAGTAGCTGACCGAATTGGCGGAGGGAATACCGAGGATAGTATCAGAATGGCTTTTAACAGATTTATGGAAAAATAAAACTTGTTCGATATGTTCGGGAAAAATTTTTTATAATTATAATTGAGATGAAATCTCGACAGAGTTTTTCGTTGACAAAATCCCCCGAATGAAAAGGCGTTGCCGCAACGGTAGCGTCTTTTTGCATGGGAAAAATCAGATTTAAGGAGGGGATTTCATGAGCCGAACCAAAAACATAATCCCCGAATTTACAAAGGACGAGCAAGACTACATAAAGGAACACGCAAACTTTATGGAAGAAGAATTGCTTTTCTTTGAATTGCGAAATAAACAGTATACTTATGAATACTGTGCAATGGAAATGGGCATGTGCGTGTCGGCAGTTAAGAAAGTATCAAAGAAAACTATCTCTAAGATTATGAGAGTGATACGACATATGGATATTTGATTTGCGGAGAAAGAGAGGGTAATTATGGATTTTGTAGAAGATGTAGAAAAATCTAAGAAATTAAAAGAAATATTATTTGGAAAACCAAGTGATTGCAAACATTGTTGCGGTGTAAGTGCGGGAGCTTTCGGAGTGCATTATGCTTGCATGAATGAAAATCATAAAAGATATGGAATGAATCCGCCACTATGTTTAAATTGCGATGGATATGAAAAAGAAGAACGGGAGATTACCGAGCAATAATCGGATGTTTCTTTTATTTTGGAGGGAATTATGAAATTTTGCGTACATGATTGGAAACGGATAGAAGAACCAAAACATTCTCATTTTAGTTATGACGGATTGGAAGTATTGACGGCTATGTGCGTGTGTAAGAAATGTGGGAAGAAAAAAGTCCGAAAATTTGCCGGAAAATATGTAGGACAGTTATTCGGTTAGGTGGTGAGACATGGCAATAAAAGTGATTGAGTACGGAAAGCGTAATGTAAAGTGCAGTTATTGTGAAAGCAAGCTGCAATATGAAAAAGAAGATGTCAAAACCATGCAGACAGGCATGAACGAATGGCAGAGTTATATTGTATGCCCTGTTTGCGAAGAAAAGATATATGTAAATAATTAGGCGGTGTGGCATGAAGAAATATAAACCAGTAAAAATATTCTGCCCACAATGCAATTCTCATGTAGGAACACATGATGGGCGGTCAACTATAGACAAAATAGTAAAATGTAAAAATTGCAATAAACTTGTAATTTACAGAACGCAAACCGGAAAAGCAGAGAATAAGCCGGTTCCAAAAAGAAGCTGTAGTTCTGGCGTGACATTCATTTAAAGGCGGTGACTAAATGCAAATAGGCAGATTGGAAATCTTTACAGACGAGCCGGAAATCACAGAGAAAAATGTAATAAGGGTTTTGAGGAACGCACTGCCAAAGCATTTAATCAATGCCGCACGGTGCGATTTTTTGTTGAATTATGAAGCCGGGGAACAGCCGAATACAGCAATCAAAACAACCAGAAAAGACATTCAAAGTTTCTGCCCTGATAACTTAGCGCACAAAATCACGGAATTTAAGCTCGGATTTATCTGGGGTTTCCCAATAAGCATGGTGCAGAGAGGGGAAAAAGACAGTGGAGAAAAGAAAGACGAATCCACATCTATTGCACTGCTTAACGAGCAATACGAAATGGCAAAGGTGAGAAAAAGGACACAGGAGCTTGCAAGGTTCATTGAGATATGTGGAACAGGGTTTAGTTACATAGATATAAACACGGAATATGAAGAAGGAGATAGCTACTTCGCATTAAACATACTAGACCCAAGAACAACATTTATTGTCAAGTCAAGATATTATCCAGACCATAGACCTTTGCTTGCAGTGTCTTACCGAGAAGATGAAATGGGAAACAAATATTTTACCTGCTTCACGAAACAGCAAAGATTTGAAATCTCCGGCGCACTGAAAATAAAAAACGGGAAAATACAAAAAGATGATAATGGAGAGCCAATCACAAATTGGTTTGAAAGGGAGCGAAGCGGGGAAAAAAACCCGCTCGGAATGCTACCGATAATTGAGTGGATTCGTTCTTATGACAGAATGGGATGTTTTGAACACCAGATACCGGCAATGAACGACCTTAATGCTTTACGCTCGAATTTTATGAACTCGATACAGCAGAACACAAATTCTCTCTGGCATTACAACGATGTGGACTTCCCTGTAGACGAAAACGGAAACGAAATAAACCCGAAGACAGGAGAGATTGTCAGGACGTTCACCACGCAGGACGGAAAATCCCCGACAATAAACCCTCTGACACTTGATTACAACTATGATGGGCTTTTAAATAAAATAGTTTATGACAGGTCGATCATTCTGGAAGAGTGCGACGTTCCGCAAAGAAGCGAAAATGTTTCAAATTCAACCGGAATAGCAACATCGGATGCTACAGGATGGAGCGCAGCGGAAAACGCAGCGAATAAGCAGCAAAACATTACAGAAGATTGCAAAATGGAAGAAGTGAGGGTTGTTTGCAGGGCAATGCAAATTTCTCCCTACATTCCACAGGACAGCCCGATTTTAGACATAAAATATTCGGACACAAAGCCAAACATAAAAAGGCAGAAAAATTATGAACTAACGATAAAGGCAAATTACATGGCAACGTTGCTGAATTTGGGATTTTATGGAGAACACGTTATCAAAGGAGCAAATGCGTTTGACGACCCAGAGCAGGTATGGATTGACAGCCGGGAAATGATAGAGGCTATTCAGAAAAGTAAAATCACAAAACCAACGGCTAACGAAGGAACAGAAGAAACAAGGACAACAGACGGCGGAATAGAAGCGCAAATATCTAATTCGCCAATGCTTGACGGAATGTCAAAAGAAAACCCAGAGAAAGCGGAGGGATGATAAGATGTGAGAGAAATTGACGAGTTAAACGACTTTTCAGAAGATGAAATATTAGACATAGATGCCTATTTTGATGAAATGGAACTTTCAGAAGAGGGAAAGGAAGAAAGAAAGAAATTCGCAAAGGATATGAAAGAAATCATTCTTTTTCTTTTCTCTCTTTTTCTTGTGATGAAAGAAAAAAGTTATATGGATAAGCGGTTTATCGTATCGCAGATACAGTCAAGATATTCAGACTTGGTTGTTGAATATATGAAAATCGACAAATACATTGAAGAACACATAAAGGAATTTTCAGAAGAAACAGTTGATACTACGCTAAAACACATTGACGAAGAATTTTATCTTTCGGAAGACAGAGGCGTACTTATATCTGTCAACGAAGCAAACAGTACGCTAAATTACAAAGATTTTGCAAATGCGATAGCAGACGGAAAAACAGAAAAACAATGGATAACAGAAAAAGACCAAAAGGTAAGGAAAACACACAAAAGGTTAGACAGTATGATAATTCCAATAGAAGATACGTTCGTTGTTGGAAATACGCTCATGCGATTCCCGCATGACACTTTTTATGGAATTGATTACAAGGAACTTTCGAATTGCCGCTGTACAGTGCGGTACATTTAAAACTAAATATTTTCAGCAATTAAGCACATGGAGAAATCCGTGTGCTTTTATTTTGCGCTAGGGACAGCGCAATACAAGTTTCGCAAAACGATAGGGAAATCGAAAATCGCAAACCCAAAAATATTGTGAGGGAACACATTAAAACGCAGAAAGAGGTAAGAAGAATGAGCAAAGAAAGCAGAAAAATCCCAATGAACCTACAGTTTTTTGCAGAGCCGGGAGAGCAAGACGGACAGCAGACACCGCCAGCAGATGACGGAAAAGAGCAAGACGGACAGCAGACACCGCCAACAGATGACGGAAAAGAGCAAGACGGCCAGCAGACACCGCCAGCAGATGACGGAAAAGAGCCTACTGTTCAGGAACTTATGGTAGAACTCGCCAAGGTGAAAAAGGCACAGGAGCGCGCCGCAAGCGAGGCGGCAGAGTACAAGAAAAAGTACAACGCAAAGCTGTCTGAAAAAGAAAGGGTAGACGCAGAAAAGGCAGAGCGAGAAGCGGAAAGGGAAGAACAATTCCAGCAGCTTTTGAGGGAAAACAAAATCAACAAACTGGAAAAGTATTACCTTGGCGAGCTTAAATACACGCCGGACGAAGCAAGCCAGATGGCGATCGCAGAGGTTGACGACGATTTTGATGCAAAATTGAAAATCCAGCTTGCCGTAGACAAGAGGAAAAAGAAAGAGTATGAAGCGGAATTTATTAAATCAAGACCGCAGATGAATGCCGGAACGGGTGACGGAAAGGTTGTTACATTAGAACAGTTTACAAAGATGGGGGTAGCGGACAGGGTTAAACTCAAACGCTCCGACCCAGACGGATATGAAAGATTAAGGAAAGCAGAACAAGGAGGAAAATAAAGTATGGCATTACCAGCAGGAGTTACAGGAATCGCAGATTTGTTCGACCCAGAGGTGGTCGGAGACCTTATTAACAAAAAGCTGATTGACGCAATTAGGTTTACGCCGCTTGCACTTGTAGATGATACGCTTGAAGGGCAGCCAGGGAGCAAGGTGAAACTTCCGTCATTTAATTATGTAGGAAGCGCAGAGAAGGTAGCAGAAGATGAAGACCTGCCAATCAAGAAATTAACGCAGACCGAAGAAGAAGTTGAAATCATGGAGTATGGTCTTGGAATTGAGATTACAGACAGAGGGGCTGTTATGGGATTTGGAGATCCTCTTGATGAAGCTGCAAGGCAGATTACGATTGCTGTTGCAGACGGGGTAGAGAGCAGTTTGATTGATGCAGCAAGCACAACAGCTTCTTTGGTCGGAACATCTACAGCTACAAAGGTTACAGACAGGATTGCAGAGGATTTGGAACTTTTCGGAGAGGAGATTGACGGAGAAAAAGTTCTTGTGGTTCCACCAAAAGTGCATACAGCATTAAGGAAATCATCTGACTGGATTCCAAATACGCAGATGGGTGCAGACATCATTGTAAAGGGAACGGTTGGCATGATTTACGGCTGCCAGATTGTCACGTCCAACAGGCTGAAAACAAAGAATGAGGGATTTATCATCAAACCAGGCGCACTGGCTATCATTTCAAAGAGAAATACGCTTGTAGAGTTTGACAGGGATATTCTTGGAAGAAAAACCCTGATTACAGGCTCCAAAATGTTTGCTCCGTATGTTTACGACAAGAGCAAGTTAATCAAGATTAGCTTCGGTGGGGGAAACACCGGAGCATAAGGAGGAAACGTTATGGGAATGATTTACCACAAAAAAAGAATGTGGTCTAAGCTGAAAGAAAAGGAAGGGGAAACTCTTCCTTTTTCTGATTCTGATATTGAATTTGAAGAAAGGCCAGAGGAGCAGCAATATACCAAGACCGACATTCAGCGCATGAGTAAAGATGACCTTGTTTCACTTGCGTCAGAAGTCGGAATTGAGGGAGCAGGAGAAATGAATGGAGCAGACCTTAAAAGGGAACTGATAGAACATTTTGAACTTTAGGAGGTGGGCGGTATGCTGACCTTAGAATATGAGCTATTGGAAGATTTGAAAGAGGAATTATCCGCAACAGACCCCAAGTTTAAGCCTGAACTTATAAAGCTAAAAATCAAAAATGCAATAAGGGAAGTGAAACGGGCAAGGAACTACCCGAAACACTATACAGAAAGCGCAATCGTGGAAGATTTGGAAAACTACTATTCCAACATCCGAAACATTGCGCTTTTTGATTACAACATGATAGGTGCAGAGGGGCAGTCGTCATCATCCGAAAATGGAACATCGAGGAATTTCATAGACCGGGATAAGCTGTTTAGCGGCATTATACCGTTGTCAAGGACAGGGAGGTAATAAATTGAAATATCTTGAATTTGATATAAAAAATATGGCAATCAGCCGAACAGCAGGAGATAAAACCGCGCTTATCAGCGGCGCAGTTAATTATTTTGGACTGCACTTTAATTTTGGTGATGAATTTGCAGAAATCCCAGGCACAAAATCGGTTGAGTTTTACAAAAACCGCAACAAAATCAGGGTTGACCTTGTTGACAATCAGTGCGCCGTTCCTAATGAATTGCTGACTGATAACAAAAATTTTGAAATGCGAGTTATCAGTGGAAATACAATCGGCACAACATGGACAAGCGTAGGTATCACAGAAAGTGGAATCGTCATGCCAGAAGAACCAGAAGAAGAAGCACCGTCTGGCATGGAATATGTAAAAACTGCAAGTGGAGAAAACGCGGCGCCATACTTGCGGGCAAGTACAAACGGTCTTGAATATTCTCAAAACGGCGAAGACTGGAACAGCGGAGTATCGGGCGTACCAGAAGTGCCGTCAAGACCAAAAGGCGCGGCGTATCTTCGCAAAAACGGGGACTGGGTAAATGCAGAAGAATATCTTGCGGAAAACGGCGGAGAAACAAATGTCATTAACGAAGTACAGGTTGACGGAACTGCACTGCCAGTCACGGACAAATCAGTAAACATTGACCTGTCTGCATATGCAAAAACAGCCGACCTTGCAAGCGAATATGCCACAAAAACGGAGGTTGCGGCATTGCAGACCTTGACAGGCACAGCGGAAACGGTAACAGATGTTGATTACAGCACAACGGATATATCTGATGTTATAACATCATACAACGCATTACTTTCTGCATTACGTGCAAGAGGGGTAATTGCATAACAAGCGATTTTGGAAGATTGCGCGTGGCTTTAACCGTGTGTATTTCCATACGGTTAGGGTTGCAGGGCATCCGCCATCAGGTGGTGGAGGGCAGGCGGATTAAAATTCTATTTGCGGAAAGGATTGAGCAAATATGACAGCAACAACAGTAAGTGTTATTGCGGCGGTTATAAGCGCATTATCGCTTTTATCAATGATTTACTTTAACTTTAAGAGCGGAAAGCGAACAGAAACGAAAGACACAGAGGAATACACAAAAGAACGAATTGAGGAAATCAAGGAACGCACTAAAGAAAACGCAATGATAAGCGGAAAACTTGACCTCATCAATTTGAGCAATCAGGAGATTAAGGAGCAGATTTCTTCTCTTGTAAAAAAAGTTGATGCTCACGGAGACAGGCTAACCAAGGTAGAGGAAAGCCTTGTTACAGCATGGAAGCGGATTGATGAAATTATTGAAAAGATTGAATAAGGAGGACGACGAATAATGAGTGACAAAACAAAGAGGTGGATTAAGGCAGCAGGAATCCGGGCCGGAAAAACTGCGGCACAGGTAGCCTTGTCAATGCTGACGGTAGGGCAGGCGGTTATGGATGTGAACTGGATAAATGTATTATCAGTATCAGCAGTGGCAGCGGTTATTTCTATCCTGACAAGCATTGCAGGGTTGCCAGAGGTTAAGGAGGACTGACGATGATTGAAATAATCACAAAAGGCGGAAGAATCTTTACATACGATAAAAATGAATATGAGTGTCAGTACGACAAGAAGGCTGTCTTGATATTCAAAAACGGAGAAATTGTTGCCCTTTACAATTTAGACGTTGTGGCAACGCTTTCTGTTAAATAGGGGGCGATTTTATAAGAACCCTCCTAAAAAACAAGCAATCCATGAAATACGCCCTCCAAATCGGAGAAGTGCCAATCTACAACCGTGACGAAAACGGCGAAATCATCTATGAACACTACGAGGACAGCGACGGGAACATTATTTATTACGAAGATGAAAACGGAAATAAGATACCGTCTGAAACTGGGGAATATGAGATAGACTATAGCGAGCCCGTCTCTTTTTTATCCAGTTTAGCAATGAGTGGCGGAGAGGCGGAGGCGCAGGAATTTGGCTTGTCGACCTCTGACTATAACGCCACTCTGCTATGCCAAAAAGGTGCTTATCCAATCGTTGAGGGTAGCCTTATTTGGACGAAAAGCGAGGTAGGGTACAAAGATATCAATAATGAGATTATCGACCCTATATCGGCAGATTATGAGATTATAAAGGTGTCTGAAAGTCTTAACTTTGTGAAGTATGTGTTAAAGGCTGTGGTTAAATAAAATAGACAGGCAGAAAGGAAGATAGAAAGATGATTTTACAGTATTCAAATAATGGAACGGATTGTTACGAAGAATCGCAATCAATATGTTTTTTGCAAGTTCCGTTTACAAAAAATGATGACATTGTAAGCATAATGGAAAGAGCAGAAAAACAAGTTTCTACAGTATGGGGAAAACCTACTTTTGAGCTTAGGTCAGATAACATGTTTCCAGAAAATGCAAAGTTTGCAAAAATTGCAATACTAAGCGAAAGAAACAGAGGAAAGTCAAGAGCGTTGATGTTTGGAGAAAAGACGGTTTTGTATTTGCTAAATGAAAACGGAAAAACTTTGAAAATGTTCTAAGGTGGTGTTTGACATGGACAAGAAAACAGTAAATATTCTTGGAGCGGATTACACGATTGAAACAGATGAAGAAATACTAAAAGACGGCGCAGACGGTATCTGCCATCCATACTCCAACCGAATAAGGATAAGACCAAAAGAAAATATGCTCGGTGACGGAGATACAAAAGAAGAAAAAGAGAAGTGTTATAAGGAAACGCTGTCTCACGAATGTATTCATGCATATTTTAGGGAAAGCGGACTGTACAGCTACATGAAGGACGAGGTTCTTGTAGATTGGATTGCAACGCAATTTCCAAAAATGGAAAAGACATTTAGGGAATTGGATATTTTGTAGGAGGTAGAAAATGGAAGATTTGTTTTACAAAGACAATACAAAATTATGCGGAACACTTCAAGATGGTGTATTTTTCCCTTGCACCACTCTAATTCCAGAGTGGTTGAAGAAATCAGTAGAGAAATCTCTGAAATTTAATTTGTTAAACACAGAGATGGGTCATGGCAAAGAAAACCCTTAAAGCCGACCTGTCTATTTCGTCAATCCGTAATCTCCAAAAGGAATTGGAAAAATACCGCAACAGTCTAACCTACAAAGCCAGACTGCTTGCAGAAAAACTTAGCGAGCGCGGCGTAGAAATCGCCAGAGTGCAGATAGCCGACCTCGACGCAATCTTTACGGGCGAACTGATACAGAGCTTGCACAGCGAGTACAAGGCAAGTATGCCATACGGGGCGATATTTGCGGTAGTTACAGACTCCAAGCACTGTGCCTTTGTTGAGTTCGGCACAGGACAACGTGGCGAGGACAAACCATACCCCTATCCTCTTCCAGAGGGTGTAAGCTGGGATTACAATGTCGGAAAGACGATAAGACAGAACGCAACCACGGGAAGATATTACTGGTTTTATCCGGGGCAGGACGGGAAATGGCATTATACAGAGGGAATGCCGTCTCGTCCTTTTATGTACCTTACAAGCATGGAACTGATAAGGGAAGTTCCGAAGATAGCTAAAGAAGTATTCGGGAAGTGAGAGGGGATCCTCTCTTTTTTAATTTAACAAAATAAATCATCAGGAGGCATGAATTTATGTTAGTAGAAATCATTGGAAAAAGAAACGAAGAAAGGCTTATCACTACAAGCCTTAAAATTGCTGAAAAGTTCGGTAAGGAACATGCCCATGTCCTTAGAGATATTCGGGATATGGAATGTAGCGATATGTTTAGAGAATCCAATTTTGGATTGTCCTCTTATAAGTCTGCACAAGGCAAGACATTGCCAATGTATGAAGTGACAAGGGATGGGTTCACCTTGCTGGCTATGGGATATACCGGAAAAGAAGCAATGAAGTTCAAAGAGGACTACATCAATGCGTTTAACGCAATGGAAAACGAATTAAAACGCATTTACACCGAGCGTCAACAATGGAAGATAGAGCGTGACAAAGGCGTTGTTATTCGTCACATCCTCACAGACACAATCAAGATGAAGATTGCAGACAGCCCACACAAGCGGTTCGCATATCCAAATTATACAAATCTGATTTACCGAACTTTGTTTGGAAAAACTGCAAAAGAACTTGAACAGGAATGTGGCGTAAAGGCGAGAGAAAATTTAAGGGATTATTTTACCGGGAATGCCTTGGCACAGGTACAGAGCATGGAAATGCTGGTTTCAAGCCTTATCGGGTGTGGCTGGGGATATGAAAAAATAAAAGAATTTGTGTCTGAAAACTGCAAATATAAGATTGAGGAGGAAAATCATGGTTAAAACAAAAATCACTGAAACAACAGAAAAATACGACAAGGACGGAAAGCTTGTTGAAAAGGTTGCAAGAGAGGAAAATTCGGAAGATGATACAGTTTACACACCAGCCTATTTGAATCCAAACCTTAGTGGAACGTTGATTCATACAAACCCACCTTACTACTCATATTGCGGACAAAGAGAAAATTCGGAAAGTAATTTCGGAGGAAGAATCGAGACCGGAACTGTACCATACGACAGAATCAAAACGGGAGAAATTACAGAGGGATTAGATTTTTCTGGCTTAAAAAATAAAGGAGAAACTACCATTTAAAGGCAGGTGGTCTAAATGCTTGACAGCATAGAAACGCAAGTGTTTTCGCTGATAAAAGCGAAGTTTTCCGCAAAGATAAAAGCGAAATACAAAGACCTCAATTTTACCACAAGCGACAGGTCATCAACAAAACCTAAATTTCCAACAGTGTACATACACATGGTTGATTCACAGGAAGCAGGTTCGGATTTGGAGGGAACATCAATACCAGGAGTTAATGCAGCGTTCCAAGTTGACGTTTCTGACAATCAAAACAACAACAGGACAGATGAAGTGGCGAGAGAGGTTTTAAGGATAATGAAAAGCATGAGATTTAAACCAATGCCTATGCCAATGCACAATAACACTGGGGATGTATACATCACCACGGCGAGATACAAAAGAGTAATAGGTGACGGAGACATATTGTAACAGAAGCAAAGAGCAGAAACGCTCTTATTTTTATGCAAATTTTTAAGGAGGAATGAAATTATGGCAGATACCAGTTATCTTGCAAGAGTAATCATAAAAGAGTTTGAGGGGGACATACATAGCGCAATCGATTTTAGTGGCGAGTACAAACTATTGGTAAGGGCTAAGTCAATCCCAAGCCCTGTATCAGCCCCCAATACGGTTGAAAGCACAACGCTTGAAGATGATACGCAGACGTTTGAAATGGGAATTAAAACAGCGGATACAAGAGAAATAACAGGAAATCTTGAAAAGGAATACCTGCAAGCAATCAATAAGCTGAATGGAAAGAAACTCTGCATTTTTCATCTATACGGGACGCAGGGGATTGGAGGAACCGCAAAATATGCCTACGTAGGGCAGGCAACGGCAACGCCAAATGACGTTGGTGGAGTTGATGAAATCCTTGAAATGACAGTAACGGTTATTCCGAACACATCTGCCATCGAATGCACAGACGATTTTACCGTGGTTGATAACGGCGACGGAACATTCAATGTAACAAAGACGGGAGCATAATTCAAAGAAAGGAAAGTAAAACATGAAATTAAAAATCGGAGAAAAAGAATACAGCATCAAGTTTGCATACAAGCCAACGCTGAAAGAGCGTATCATATCAAAATTTGTAAAGTTTGCAGATTTGTCAAACGGAGACAAGGAAGCATATTTTGAGAAAGTTGAAGATTTGCTCCTGTTTTTACCAGAAGCAGTGCTTGTCGGCTTGCAGGTACACTACCCGGAATTCAAATACAACTGCGACACAGGCGAGGGCAAGGAAGAGAAACTTGAAAAGGCATTTGCGCTTGTTGAGGAATACATGGACAGCGAGGGAGCAGACGTTATGGCGTTCTTCAATCAGATTCAGGAGGCGTTGTTGGAAGATTCTTTTTTGAGAAGCCTGTTCCAGAAGGAGCAGAAGAAAGAGGAACAAGTAGAAGAAACAGTTCAACCAAGACTGGAAGTAATTCAGAACGGGAAAATAGTAGAGATTTAACATGGGAAATATACTGTGAGGAAATACGACCTTTGTTAATGCTTGCAACAAAAGGGTATGGTCTTTCTGTTGACTATATTGATTGGTCAAGCCCTGCCGAGATGGATCCATATCTAAAAGCGTATAAGTTAAAAAGAAATGAGAAAGACGTTCTTCAATGGCAGTTAGGTCAATATGTGGCGGCTGCTATAAGCTGCGTATTACCAAAAGGAAAATATCTTAAAAAACCAATGTTCCAGATAGAAGAAAACATAGGAGAAATTACTGAAAGAGATATAGAAAAGGCAATTTTAACAGAGCAACGGTATATGGCAATGTCAGCCAATAAAGGATTGCCAGAAACAATCATAGCTTAGGAGGAATTTTATGAGCAGAAATATCAACGAACTTCACCCAAGATTACAAGAAAAAGTTTCGGAGTTGCAGAAACTTTGCGAAAATAACGGTTTGATTATCGGAATCGGCGAGTGCTTAAGAACGGTAGCAGAACAAGAAGAACTGTACGCACAGGGCAGGGATAAGCCTGGAAACATTGTCACAAATGCAAGAGGGACTTCTTATTCCAGCCAACACCAGTGGGGGATTGCGTTTGACTTTTATCGAAATGATGGAACAGGCGCATACAATGAATCTGGGAACTTCTTTGAAAGAGTCGGGAGCCTTGCGAAATCTATCGGTTTAGGATGGGGAGGCGACTGGACAAGTATCAAAGACCGTCCGCACCTGTACCTTCCTGACTGGGGAAGCACTGCAACAAAATTAAAAAATCAGTATGGAACCCCAGAAAAATTCATGAAGACGTGGGGGGATTCAGGGAATGAAACCCATGCTCCGACCCATACTTCTGATAACAGAAGGACGTATCTGAAAAGAGGGGATAAGGGACAGAACGTAAAAGATATGCAACTTATGTTGATTGGCTGCGGGTATTCCTGCGGAAAATCTGGCGCAGATGGAATTTTTGGTTCTGGAACCGAAAAAGCACTCCTGAAATTCCAACGCGACAATGGGCTGAAAGAAGACGGATTGTATGGAAACGCTTCTAAGGCAAAACTTGAGAAGGTATATTCCAACAGAACGCAGATTGAAAAGGCGGATTACAAAGTAGGAAGCACCTATACCTTGCAGACAGAAATGAAAGTACGTGAGTGTGCAGGGACAACATACAGGGCAAAGAAACACAGTGATCTTACAGAGGACGGAAGAAAGCACGATGCAGACAGAGACGGATGCCTTGACAAAGGTACAAAGGTAACTTGTAAAGAGGTAAAGAAAGTCGGAGATGATACATGGATTCGCACTCCCTCTGGATGGATTGCGGCGGTTTATGATGGAAAAGTATATGTAAAATAAAATCAAGGACAGCATGGGTTCAAATCCTGCTGTCTTTTTCTTTGAAAGGAAGTGGCAAGAATGGCAACGATAGACAGATTGGATATACAAATAGAAGGTTCTGCACAAAAAGCAAATGTCGCAATAAATGACCTTATAAAAAATCTCGACAGACTTGCCAATTCCTTAAAAATAGACACAAGCGGATTAGAGAAAATCGGAAAATCTTTGAATTTAAGTGGCATTGATAAGGCTGCTAAAAATATGCAATCCCAAACGCAGAAAGTATCAAAATCCCTGTCTCAAATTACGGAGCAGTACAAGGATTTGGGCAAAGGATTTGAAATAAAAGGCTCTACGCAACAGATACAGAAGCAAATTGACAGCCTTACAAACAAACTTGCAAATGCAAAACTGGCGAAAGATGATTTTGAAGCGTCCGGGAAGGCCAATTTAGGTGGTTACGAAACAGCAGTTAAAAATGTAATAAAGTATACAAACCAGATTGAAAGCCTGAAAAAGCAACTTGAGGGATTGCAGACAGCACAGCCGAAACTTGATTTCAATGTAGCTGGCGCGGAAAGCCAAACAAAATATCTAGTTGAATACAAAAAGCAATTAATAGATTTCAAAAATGATATGAAATCCATAGGTGATGTTTATGGCGGGTTGCAGAATGTTCCAAAAGGAGGACTAGATACTCTAATTCAAAATTTAAAGCAATCCATAGAAGAATTAAAGCAATCCTACCCGCAGGCAACGAATGTTATTTCCGCATTTGAAAAAGAGTTGCAAAAGCTACAAGGTATTTCTTCTGGACTGACAAAAGAACCAATTAGAGCCAATATTGATACAAGCTCTATTGACAAAGTAAGTGAAAAAATAGCAGAGCTAAAAAACAGGTTTGAAAAAGTTGGATCAGATTTTAAGTTTACCGGGAATTTTGAACAGTTAAATATTGAAATAGAAAAAGTTTATTCCAAGCTGAACGAATTAAGAACCAAAGAACAGGAAATGATTTCTGCCGGACAGGTAAATACATCTGGATTTGAACAGTTGCAGGAATCACTTGCAAGAGTTGGAAATAAGTTCGGAATAATGCAGGATTTAAGGGACAGAACAGAAGCATTTAACCAATCCTTGCAACAATTAAGAGTTCCAGAAATCCGAGAAGAAAATCTTACAAAACTTCAAAATTCCTTAAGAAAAACAGAAGCAGACACAGAAAAGCTAAGAACAAAACTTTCTAATGCAATAACAATGGGAAGGATTGTTCCAAACATAGACGACAGCGGATTCCGAAAACTTACGGAGCAAATTGCGTTATCAGAAAAACAGGCAGAAGCATTAAGGCAGAAAATACAGGAAGTGGGAGGCGATACAAGCGGAACCGGAAGCATAATGGACAGGCTGAAATCTTCTCTGTCAAATGTTTCGAGCCAGTCAAGCAAAACATCTTCTGCGACAAACATATTATCAAAAAATATAAAAAACCTTTCCTCAACAATGAGCGGATTCAGCAAGTCAGCAGGAAAAGCGGTCACAGGGCTGAAATCATTCGCAAGACAAGCATTGTCTGCTATGGGGATATATCTTGGGGTTTATGGGGCGGTAAGGGGGCTTAAATCATCGTTAGAAAGCTCCATGAATTACATAGAAATCCTTAATTATTTCAATGCCGCATTTGGACAGGTGGCAGAAAAGGCAGATTACAGTAAGTTTGAAGAAATGGGATATGATTCAGCAGAAGCATATTACAATTCTTTTTCTGAAAGGGCAAAAGAATTAACAGAAAAAATGTCCGGGTTTACAATGAACGAAAGCGGGATGTTGGAATCCGGAGGAATGAAAAGCCTTGGAATTGACCCTACGAAACTTATGAACTATCAGGCGATGTTTGGGCAGATGTCTAGCTCTATGGGAGCGACAAGCGAAAATGCATTAAGGCTGTCAACAGTCCTTACGGAAATTGGGGCTGACCTGGCTTCTGTAAAGAACATGAAGTTTGAAAAAGTCTGGAACGATATGGCTTCCGGGCTTGCGGGAATGAGCCGGACACTGGATAAGTATGGGGCAAATATCCGAAACGTGAACTTGCAGCAGAAGTTAAACGAACTTGGAATCAGTGCAAACATATCCGCATTAAACCAGAATGACAAGGCTCTTTTACGTACAATTATTCTTCTTGACAGTACGAGATATGCATGGGGTGATTTGGCAAAAACAATCAATCAACCTGCTAACCAGTTAAGGTTGCTCCAATCAAATTTCAGCAACCTTGGGAGGGCTATAGGAAACATATTTTTGCCAATCGTTGCAAAGGTTTTACCATACATAAATATGCTTGTGCAGGCATTGACGAGGCTTGCAGAATGGCTTGTAAAACTCCTTGGATTCGAGGGATTCGACTGGGGAGGTGGCGGGGGCGGAAACTCTACCCCGGATATACTTGGTGACATATACGACAATGCAGAGGATGCATCTGGCGCATTGGATAAAGTATCTGAATCCGCAAAAAAAGCGAAGGCAGGTCTTAGGGGATTTGATGAGTTAAAAACAATCAACATGCCAGAATCCAATGAACCAGACGATGGAGCAGGGGGAGCGGGAACTGGAGGAATTGACAGCGGACTTCTGCAAGGAGCATTAGATAGCATACTGGACGAATATCAGGCGGCATGGGACAAGGCTTTTTCCGAAATGGAAAACAGGGCTAATACATTCGCTGATAACGTGGCGAAAGCGTTTAAAGAAAAAGGTCTCTATGGTGTTGGGGAATATTTCAGTAAAAGCATAACAAGCGCATTGGAGAGCATACCCTGGGATTCTGTATATGAGGGAGCAAGAATGTTTGGAAGCGGTTTAGCTTCCTTTTTAAATGGGTTGATTTCCCCGGATCTGTTCGGTGCACTTGGGAAAACGATTGCAGGCGCGTTGAACACAGCGTTGCATTTCCTTGATTCATTTGGGGAAACATTTGATTTTACCAATTTCGGCGTTTCCATAGGAGCCGGGATAAATTCTGCATTAGGAGGGATTGACTGGAAAACCGCGCTTTCAGCGGCTAAGAAATGGGGTACTGGAATTGGAAACGCTATCAATGGATTTTTCAGAAAAACGGATTTTTCCACCGTTGGAAGCACGTTGGCAAATGCCTTAAACACTGCGATACAGCTTGCACTATCATCAGGGAAAAAGATAGATTTTGAGTTAATAGGAAAGAAAATTTCAGACGGAATCAATGGATTTTTCAAGACGTTCAGGGCTGATAAATTAGCGAAAGCCATAAATGTTTGGATGAAGGGCGCGCTGAAAACAGTTTCTACATTACTAAAGAAAACGGATTTTGATATGATTGGGAAGAAAATAGGAAAATTCCTTGCAGAACTTGATTTGACAGGAGCATTGAAAGGGCTGGCGAGCGTTGTATGGGAGGCGATAAAGGGAGCGTTTAACTTATTATCGGGAATTTTTAAATCCGCACCAATTGAAGCGTCTTTGCTTGTTGCATTTTCGTTCCTGAAATTTACAAAGGTTGGGCAGATTTTTACTTCCAATCTTTTTTCTATTTTAAAAGGCGGGGCAACACAATCTTTAAATAAGTTTGCAAGTTTCTTCAATGGGGGATTGCTTGGAGTTATCGGAACAGCGGTAGCAGCATTTGCAGAATTTAGCGTTGTTTCTGATTCAATAGAGAATTTAACGCTCGGAACAGGAGATTTTATAGCAGAAATAGGTAAAATAGCAGGGGTTGTAGGGATTGCTTGGGCAGGAATGTCCGCTATACTTGGATTCCCAGCAGGAACCATAGCTACTGCAATTGTTGGTATAGTAGGAGCGATAAAAGGGATAAGCGATGCATTTAAGGATATAAAAGCTGAATCCGCAATGCAATCAATAGCGAACGCATTGAAAAAACCAGGTGGAACACCGATTGAAGATTTGACAGAGTTGTATTCGGATACAATTGGAAAAATAAAAAGCGGATTTGATGACATAAATGTAAAGTCAGAAGAACTTAAAACAACACAGACTAATGCAGAAAAAACAAGCAAAAAAATTGACCTCATAAAGTTTTCGATAGAAAACGGCTCAAAGGCTACGAAAGAAAAAACAACAGAAATAAAACAGGCGTTCGACAGTCTATTAAGCGATTCAAAAAGCATTTTTGAACAAGAATACGACGTTATCATGACGGGAATATCTGGTTCGTTGCAGCAATCGTTGACGGATGCTGGATATTCTGTTGAGCAGATTGTCGGAGTGATGGATTCGCTAAAAACGGAACATCAGAAAGAGATAGAGGAAATAGAGAAAAATAACGAGAAGTTGAAAACCAGTTTTGAAAATGGGAAAATTTCTATCCAAGAGTATGCTGCAAAAATGCTAGAAAATTACGAAAAACTGGGCGAGATAACGGGAAAGACAGACGAGTATTCATCTGCCATTGAAAAGGTATCAGAGGCGGCGAAAGGCGTTGACTTAAGCGGAATAGTAAACAAAGACAATACAATTAACACAGGTCTTTTAGCAGAACAGTTCAAGGGGTTAAGCACAACCGCTACCGAGGCTAAGCAATCAATAAACGATTCATCTGCGGGGTTAACTGCGGCACTAAATGATTATGCAAAAGAAGCAGAAAGAACCAAAAATTCAGAAGCCGCAACAGCGATTAGCGATATGCTATCAGCAGAAGAAGCGAATGTGAAATCAGCAACGGAAAGTGTAAACAATCAGTTAACAGAATACGGAAACCAAGTACAATATGCAGTTTTGGAAAAAATTCCAAGCGTGGTAGACGAAGCGGTTGCAGATTATGAGAACAAAAGCCCTATATACAAATTCTTTAATTCAGAAGAAAGCCATGTGCAATCCGCATTAGAGGAATACCAAAAAAATGTAATAGACCCGTCTACGGAAGAATTAGAACGTTTATATTCGGAAGCAGGAATTGAGGGGGCTACTTTTTCCTCTAATGCTGGGAAAGAAATAATAGATGCAATGTTTGATGAAAACATAGTGTCAAGCGGGGAGCTTACCTACTATTCAAAGACATTGAAAAGCAATTATACAAAAGTAGTTAATAATGCTGTTGATGAAATAAAGAAGGATGCTAAGAAAAAATCTAAGCAAATAGGAAAAAATATAGATGAAGGTACGAGGGATGGAGTAAACGAAAACCTTGGACTTGCAACTGGAGCAATAGGCGGCATGGCAAACCAAATGCTTAGAAAGGCAAGGGAAACCCTTGGAGTGCATAGCCCATCTACAAAATTTAAAGAAATCGGTGGATATGTCGTAGAAGGAATGAAGGGAGGGATTTCTGGAAAATGGGGAGAATTCAGCGAGTTTTGGGCAAAGAAGCATGATTACATTATAAATAAATTTAATGGAATAAAAGAAAAATTCGGGACAAAAGGAAAGGATATAATATCAGGAATCCGGTCTGGAATATCTGATAAATGGAACGATTTCAGTACGTTTTGGGGAGAAAAGAAAAGTAGTATCATAGATAAATTCAATGATATAAAAGAAAAATTTAATACAAAAGGTGGAAATATAATTTCTGGCATAAGGTCTGGCATATCTGGGAAATGGGGTGAATTTAATTCTTATTGGACAGAAAGAAAAAATTCTATAGTAGAGAAGTTTAAAAATATCAAAGAATCATTCCAGGGAAAGGGTGGCGATATTATATCTGGGCTAAAAAGCGGTATTTCCAGTAACTGGGATGGTTTTGTTGGATGGTGGGCAGAAAAAATCAAGGCAATGGTGAATGGGATACTGGATGGAATAAACTGGGTTCTTAAAAAAGTTGGCTCTAGTACACAGCTAGACCCATGGGAGCCAAAAGGATTTGCAAAAGGAGCCAACGGACTTCCGCAAGACACCATAGGAATCGTAAACGACCAGAAAGGAAGCACATACAAAGAACTTATCGTGCCGCCACATGGAAAGCCATTCATCCCAGAGGGCAGGAATGTCATGCTTCCCATGAAAAAAGGGACAAAAATCATGCCAGCCCGCCAGACGAAGGACTTCATGGAGAAAATGAACAATATGCCGCATTTTGCCGGAGGTATTGGTGATTTCTTTAAAGGTGCATGGGCAAAGATATCAGAGTTTACCGGGAATATCTGGGACTACATTTCAAACCCAGGGAAGATTTTGCAGATTGCATTTGACAAATTCACGGATTTATCCGGGATGCTTGAACCCGTGCTTTCCATAGCTACAGGGGCTGCAAAAACGCTTCTGGATGGCGCAACAGGTTTTATAAAGAAAATGTTCGACGAAAACCTTACGGTGCAGTATAACCCGTCCCAAGGAGTGGAACAGTGGCGCGGTCTTGCGACAAAGGCGTTGCAGATTACAAACCAGTTCACAGCACCAAACTTAACCGCCTTGCTAACACAAATGCAGCATGAATCCAGTGGAAATCCAAAGGCAATCAATCTATGGGATTCTAATGCAAAGAAGGGAACCCCATCCAAAGGACTTATGCAGGTCATTGACCCGACGTTCCGGGCGTATGCATTAGCACCACACAATAAAGATATATGGGACCCGCTTTCAAACATGATTGCGGCCATCCGGTACACAGTATCGCATTATGGCAGCTTATATTCCGGATGGACTGCGAGAGGATATAAAGGTTATGCCTCTGGAATAGGAAAAATAAACCTTGCAGACCTGATACCAAAATACAGGGCAGGCGGGTTCCCGGAAGATGGATTGTTCTATGCAAACCATACAGAACTTGTTGGAAGATTCAGTAACGGACAGACAGCAGTAGCGAATAACGGGCAGATTACGCAGGGGATTGCAGAAGCAATATACCCAGCGGTATACAATGCGGTTTCTTCTGCAATGAGAAATAATGGAACATCTGGAAGTGTGGACATATCTCTACAATTAAACCTGGACGGGGATGCAGTTTATAAAAATGTTGTGAAACGGACAAGGGAAGGGAGGGATAGGAATATAGGTGGTAGACTTGTTCTTGCGGAAGAGGTTTATTAAATACAGAAGAAAACAAGATTGACATTTCATGTAGATTGTGGTAGATTGAATAAAATTTGATACGCTATTACAAACTGATGGAATTGTAGAGGGAAACTTGGAACCCGGAGAGTCTGGACGCTATGCCAGATTTCTTCGGGTTTGTTTATTTTCGGGAAAATACCAAAGATAAACACTGTGAAGTTGCGGGAAAACCAAATATCGGAGGTATCATTATGAAACTAAGACTTGTGAAGCAGGGAGATTTCTTAGGAACAAAGTGTGATTTTTATGTGGATGAGGATAACAACATCTACATGAGCAGGACACAGATAGGGTATGCGCTGGAATATAAAGACCCGTCTAATGCGGTCAAGAATATTCACAACAAATATCAAGAAAGATTTGACAGATTTTCAGTTGAAGTATCGGGTGCTCAGTTTGTACCCCCGATAAACAAGAATAAAAATTCCCCTAAGATTTATATGTATGCGGAAAAGGGAATTTATGAGGTTTGCCGGAGGTCAAGACAGACGGTTGCGGACAAATTCTATGACTGGGCATATGATACCATTTCAGAAATTAAGAAGAATGGATTTTATATCGCCAACGGTAAAGATGAAAAATGGATAGGAATAAGGCGGGAAACAAAGCAAGTCCGAAAGAACGAAACGGACATGATACAGAAATTTGTAGACTATGCCATATCGCAAGGAAGCCAAAACGCAAAAAGATACTACACGCATTTGACAAACCTTGCAAATAAGCGTTGCGGCATTAAGACGGGCGAGCGTGACAAGGCAGACCAGAAAACATTGCTTCGGCTGAAATCCTTGGAAACGCTGATTGATATGAGGTTAGAAACACTTATGAATAACAATATCCCATATAAAGAGGTGTTTTCTGATGTTAAGGACATGATTGAGGGGATTTAATAGACAGGAGGATTCTTTCCATACCTTTAATGAAAATTGGTGTATGGAATTTAGTTTATTATAAAGAAAAATACAGAAGAGCTGGCATACCTAACTATGAAGAAAAGCTTGTTAATGTTGGTTACATCTGGGGATAGGCTGACGAGCCGAAAAGTACAAGCCTTAGTACCTGCCCCGGTTTGACATAAGGCAGTTTGCGGAAAGGCGGTAAAGAGCATGAATGAGATAATCAAAATCAACAACCACGATGTAGAAGTAAAAGAGTACAAGGGTCAAAGAGTGGTAACATTCAAAGATATTGATACAGTACATGAAAGACCGGCTGGGACGGCAAAGAGGAATTTCAACGACAACAAGAAGCACTTTATTGAGGGCGAGGACTTCTTTGCAATTCCCTATTCGGAGTTCTGTACGGAATTCGTACCCAACCCACCAAAGGGCGGAAATCCGAACGTTCCAGTAAATTTAATGACGGAGCAAGGCTACCTCATGTTGGTAAAATCCCTTACAGATGATTTGGCGTGGAAGGTGCAGAGGGAGCTTGTCAATGGGTATTTTAGGGCTAAAAAGGCAAAATCAGCCATAGAGGAATTACAGGAGCTTCAAAGCAGGGCAATACTTGAAGTAAATGAAAAAGTAGGAGAAGTAGAGAACAGGATAACCAGGCTTGAAAACAACATGACAATAACCCATGAGCAGATACAGATAATCAAGAATCGGGTAAACGCAAGAATTGTAAATGATGTTCTTGGCGGTTACGAGAGTAACGCATACAACGATGTTCATTTGAGAAGCAAGGTTTACAGCCGGTTCAACAAAGATTATTGCGATTACTTCCGCATCAATGCAAGGACAAACACATTAGCTTCAAAATTTGATGAAGCTCTGCGATATATTGATATGTGGGAGCCTGACACGAATATGAAGTTGATGATACAGAACGCAAATGCACAAATGAAAATAGAGGATATAGCATAGGACGGAAACAACCGTCCTATTGTTTTGCAAAAATCTTTAATTTTCCTCTTGACTTTTTGTCGAAACTTATCTTATTTTGTGGTATAATATGGTATTATGCGAAAGGTATTATGAAAAGGATTCTAATTTTAGAAAGGAAGATGAATGTGGATAATTTCAAAATCATGTACAAAATTCTCCGAGAGTTAGAGAAAAACATGGGGAACGAAAGATTTAACATAGAAACCGTATCGGCAGAAAAGCTGAAAATATCCTTCGAGAAATGGGAACAGCTTTTAATTCTCATGCAGGACGAGGGGTATATCAAAGGCTTGGTTCTGTCAAAAGACCTTGGGCAGATGTATAGGCACATTGCAGAGCCGATAAAGCCGCAGATTACCATTAGAGGGCTTGAATACCTTGCAGGGAACAGTTTTATGGGGAAAGCAAAGGAAGCGTTGAAGATGGCGGGAGAGATAATTTAGTAAAAACAAAGGCAGTTGGTCAACTTGGCGTTGCCCAATGTGGGTATCGCCTTTTAAAATATTTTAATTTCCTCTTAACTTTTGTCGAAACTTATCCCATTTTATGTTATAATTTACCAAAACACAAATGAAGGGAGAAATACTTATGAGCAGGAGAGAAGGGAAAATATCAATAATTGTGGCTGTGATAGGTTTAATTGGAGTTATAGGGGCAGCAATCATCGGTGCAAAGTGGGGTAAGGAGAATGTAACAGTAATAGTTCAGTTGGACGGAAAGAATGTGGTTCTTAATAATGAGGATGTTAAGAAAATGGCGAAAGAAAATGAGCAGTTAAATAATGAAATTTCTGAATATAAAGAAGAAATAGAAAAATTACAGGGTCAGGGCAAGGAATTAGCAACAAAATTAGGGGCTGCAAATGGAGAACTCAACGATGTTCCGTCCATTGAATATAGAAACTTTGGGCTTTCCATAGATGGGAAAGAAATGGCTGTAAATAAAGACAAATCAGCTGTTTTGATAAATGGCAGGAAATATTATTCAAAAGATTTTGTTGATAATTTGCTGCCATCCGATAAAGCAGCGGTAGAAAAGGATGATATGCTTTATGTCGGAAAGGTGGTAAAAGAGAAATCTAATTTATTTGACAGGCAATTAATAGGAAAATCGAATGATGGTTCACAAGTAAGTATAGAAACAAATGTTAAAGATACATATGGGAATATGCATGATAAAGCAGTTGTGTTTTCTTTGTACAATAACAGCATAACGTTTAATGCAAATAAAGAATATTCTAAATTTAAATGCATATTAAATGTTTTAGATGGGAACCCAGGAGGCGGGATTATTCAAATAGAATCGGAACAAGGAATTCTATATACATCAGAAGAAGTTTTAAGCACAACAGAACCAGTTTTAGTCGATATACCAATAAACTATGCTTCTTCCATAACAATAATGAAAATAGGAAATGAAAATACGAAGAATATGGTAACAGATGCAGTTCTTTACAATGAAGAATAGTGGATAAGAAAATTTTTTATCAATGATTGGATTCTGCAACATTTTATTAAAAGGAGAAAACTTATGGAGAAACAAACGAAAACCAAGAAACTTTTAACCCTTGCCGCAATCATTCTGTCTTTGCTGGTATTATTCCCAACCAGCGTGAATGCCGCAGGAAAAACCAAGCTGAACGCCATAAAGAAAACAGTCAATGTGGGTGATTCCTGCACTGTGAAGCTACTGAACAACAAAAAGAAAGTGAAATGGTCTGTATCGAACAAAAACATCAAGATTGTGAGCAAAAGCAACAAGCAAGTAAAAATTAAGGGCATTAAGAAAGGAACGTCATACCTGAAAGCGAAGGTTGGGAGCAAGACTTATAAGTGCAAGGTGACGGTGAAGGAGAAAAGTAAAGGGAATGGAACCAAAAAGAATCCGTATTCTGCGTATGATACATATACAACAGATATATTTGGAGCAAGGTATTACGGTCAAGCAAAAGTCAAGCTGATTGATTATAAAGATGGAAAAGAAGCGTTAAATTATCTTAAGAAAAATGGGCTAAAGAAAAATCCAGGGAAATCAAAAGAATATGTATATTTAAAATTTAAAATTGATTATTTTTATGGTCGGGAAGAAATACCAGCACTTTTAACGATAGGTAGATTTTACACGTCAAATTCCACAAAGGAAATACCTTGGAATGAAATAAAGTGCAATGATGGAATTAAAGACTTTTACACAGAAAGTATGTTGCCGGGAAATAGTGTGACATGCAAAATTATATTTTTAATAAATTCAAAAGAAAAGCCAGTAACTTATAAAATTGATGGTTATGACGATGACTGGAACCCAACCGAAACATGGTTTACAACGAAGAAATAGTAGAGATAAAGGGGAAAATTCAAATGAAAAAATATAAAAATGTAATTATGATTTCTATACTTTTAGCATTGCATATTTCTTTAAATGTAAAAGCAGAATGCATTCATGAATGGACGGAATGGAAAACACTTATAGAGCCTACTTGTTCCGAAGAAGGGTACCAAACAAGAGAATGTTTGAAGTGCTATGAAAGCGATAGTAGATACATACCAGAAACTGGTATTCATACATGGACAGAATGGAAGGCAGATGATGTTTTATGCGCTGATGGAAAATACACGAGGGAATGTAAAGAATGTTATAAAACGGAAACAAAATTTAGGAAAGGTAATGGAAACCATAGATATTCTAAATGGTATGTAATTACAGAAGCAAATTGCACAAATAATGGAAAAAAAGAAAGAGAGTGCCTGGATTGCTTTTATTATGAATATGAAATTATTCCATCAAATTCTTCCCTGCATGAATGGTCGAGTTGGAGTTCTATAGTTTATGCAACAGCATTAAAAACTGGAAAATCAGAACGGGAATGTTATGTATGTCACACAGTTGAAGTGAAAAAAACAAAAAAACTTAAAGCTAAAATAACCCTTTCTTTAAAAAAGAAAATTTTGAAAGTTGGAAAGTCCTTCACGCTTGGGTTAAAGAGATATACATATGGAGATAAAATTTCTAAGTTTTTGTCTAGCAATAAAAAAGTTGCTACAGTAAATAAAAAAGGAAGGGTTACTGCAAAAAAGAAAGGGAAAGCAAAGATAACAGTTAGGATGAAAAGCGGATGTAAAGCAACGTGCAATGTAACAGTAAAATAGGTTTGAGGATTTAGAGCCTAAAGGCTCTATTTCTTTTTATCTTTTAATTTTGTTAGTTGAAATTAAATGAAATATATCTTCTTTGATGGTATAATATAGCATTATACGAAAGGGGATAAGGTGCTATGGGGAAACTATCTGATTGGATAAAGAAAAACATATTAAATGAAAATCAAGCTGAAAATATAGAAAGAAATGAATATAATGCAGTTGATGAAAAGAAAAGCGAAGAAAATATTTCTGAAATAAAGGAAGAAAAACCAAAAGAGAAAATTTATATTAGCCACATGGATGCCTATTTTTGGGAGGCAGGGGAATTTGTCATTGAAAAGAATAAAGGTTCTATAGGTTTAATTCAGATGAATTTTAAAATAGGATTTAATCGCGCTTCAAAAATAATGGATGAATTATGTGAAGCTGGGGTTGTTGGAGAAGAAAATGGAATAGAACCGAGAAAAGTTTTAATGAGCAAAGAAGAATTTGAAGAATTACATAATAACGATATAGATATGATAGAGATAGGAAAAAAAGTAGACTTTGAAAAGTCAAACAGAATAGACATGTATAACAACAAAATCGACTACATGACAGGGGAAGATTTTGAATTATATGTTGCTCAACTATTAGGGAATATAGGGTTTTACAACATACATACCACAAAAGGAAGCGGCGACCAAGGCGTTGATATTCTTGCAGAAAAAGAGGGAATGAAATATGCTTTTCAGTGCAAAAGATATGATAAACCAGTTGGTAATAATGCTGTACAGGAGGTTTTTGCAGGAAAATTCTTTTATCACTGTCATGTGGCGATAGTTGTGACAAATAACTATTTTACAAAATCAGCTAAAGATTTAGCAAATGAAAACGGGGTTGTTCTGTGGGATAGGAATTATTTGCAAAAATTTATCGGCACAACAAATGGAGTTGCCATAGAAAAATCTCCAAATTCTATCATAGAAAAATATTATTATATAAATGGAGACTTTACAACTTTTTCTTTGAAAAAAGAAAATAAAATTGAAATTTTAGCAATTTGTAAGAATAATATAAATGCGGCCAATTTGTATCTTTCCTATTCTGTTAAATTGAAGGAAGAATGGATTGGAAAAGTAGATTTTGCGGTTGCTGTTAATTTTGGAAATGCAGTAGCAATCTGCACAAATGAAAATGGGGAAGAATTTTTTGGAGGCAAGGAACTTGATTGAGAGATTGCAATAGGAATACCGAAATGGATGGATAAAGCAAGAGACGAACTTTTAAGCAGGAACAAAGATGAATTTTTAAGAATGGTTGAAGAAGCAAACAGATATTTAGACGAGTTTATGTCAGAAGCGATAAAATATATTAAATAAAATCCTCTTGACAATGCACGTGCATTTTGATATATTAAGAGTGTGCAAACAGCACGTGCAATCTGAAAGGAGGTTGATACAGTGTCTCCCAAAATGGGGCAAAAGATTAAGGACAACCCTAAAAATGTAAGGCTTGATTTAAGGCTGACAAAACAAGAAGCAGAGGATTTACAATACTGTGCTGATAAGTTGGAAACAAGCCGAACAGATGTAATTAACAGGGGTGTTCAGAAAATCAAAAAAGAAATTGATAAAAAATAGAAGTTGCCCACCGTCCAAAGTCAGCAACTTCTAAACACACCAACTCCCATAAGAAGCTGATACATCCAGTATAACAGACTCTTATGGGAATGTCAAACATTTTCATAGGAGGTTTTTATATGGATGATTTAATGATTAAAAACGTAGATGTATTTGGCGATAGCATTATGGCAGTACAGGACGTAGATGGAATAATTTGGGCGGGTGTAAGTTTCTTTTGCAAGGCTCTTGGAATGAGCGGCACACAAAGAGATACACAGGTTGAGAAAATAAGGACAGATAAAACACTTTCAAAGGCGACCCGGAAATTTCCGGGTGGGGTATTTGGGACAACAAATGAAGCATATGCATTAAAATTAGATTTTGTTCCTCTCTGGCTTGCCAAAATTTCAATCACGAAATGGATGGAGAAAGAGCACCCAGAGCTTGCAGAGAAACTACTGAACTACCAGTTGAAAGCCAAAGACATCCTTGCAGACGCTTTCCTCCCAAACAGGGAATCCGCACCAGTACAGGTATATAACCCGTCCGAAATCCCATTAGGTGAACTTGCAAGCTATCTTAAAATTATGGACAGGGTAGCGAACCGCCAGAATCTCGCATCTTATAAGATTGCAGAGAACTTCAAGAAAGTGTCGGAGCAGTTCGGCGTGCAGCTTTCGGACGATTTTGTGAATGTGCCGGACTATGTGCAGCAGACCCTTGATATATAGCATTCCAATCCGGGCACTTACTAAAATGCATTTTTCTGGTTCTTAGTGAGTGTCCACTAAAATACAAAAAAAGCGTTCTTGACTGGACACTTTCCTAAATGTATAATAATGGAAAATAGGAAAGGGGCAAGGGAATATGAAACAGACAAGAGCAACGCACAGTGGAACATGGAAAATAGGAGAAGGATTGGAATTGGAATGCTATGTCATGGACAATAAGGAGCGGGTTTTGTCTTCCAGGGGAGCGGCGAAAGCCATGAATCTCACGGGTGGCGGCGGAACAGCATTAAAAAGAAATTTGAATTCTTTGTGGATTGCGCCATATCTTTCAGAAGAATTGAGGGAATGGGTGTATAAATCAACAAGAAATGAGCTGCCGCAGTATCTCACGAAAAGGGGGACGCCATTCTTCCCAATGAAATCATCTGTATTTGTAGACATATGCAAAGCGTATGTGGATGCAAGGAACGATGGGATATTGAATAAGACGCAAGCCGAAACT
>CAQBGY010000011.1 GCA_948759685.1 uncultured Eubacterium sp. | reverse complement strand
GCAACTCTCCATATTATAATACAGGAAGTTGTGTATCTCCTTATGGCATTACCTGCATTGAAATCTATGATGGTTGTATTCATTTGATAAAATGGGCACTTGACAGCACCGATGAGCAGATTGTTTATGTTTCCAGATCGGAATTAGATAAGAGAAACTGTATGGTTTTATAGGCCATACAGTTTCTCTTATCTATATTATATCTTTTCATTCCAATCCGCTTCTTTAAACCCTACCAGCACATAATCCTGTCCGACTAATATTGGTCTTTTCACTAACATACCATCTGTTGCCAGCAGTTCATATTGTTCTTCCTCACTCATTTCTGGTAACTTATCTTTTAATCCTAATTCCTTATACTTTAATCCACTGGTATTAAAGAATCTCTTTAATGGCAGTCCACTCATCTCATGCCACTTCTTCAATTCTCCTGCTGTCGGATTATTTTCTTTAATATCTCTGCTCTCAAATTCTACGTTGTTGTCCTGTAAAAATTTCACAGCTTTTTTACAAGTGCTGCACTTCGGATATTGAATTATCTTAATCATTTTGCTGCCTCCATCCCATTATCTTCTTAACAAATTCTATAGTATCACAATATTTCACACAAAAAAAGATGTAATCACTATAGATTACACCTTTCTCAAAACATTTATTTTACTATTCCACTGCTTTAAATGCCTCATCCAAATCCTCAAGAATGTCATCAATATTTTCTGTTCCAATAGACAGTCTGATTGTGTTTGGCTTGATATCCTGTTCCAATAATTCTTCCTGTGTGCACTGACTGTGAGTCGTTGTTGCCGGATGAATTACCAGAGACTTTGAATCCGCTACATTTGCTAACAATGAGAATAACTGCAAGTTATCAATAAATTTATGTGCTTCTTCCTGTCCACCCTTTATATTGAATGTAAAAATACTTGCCCCGCCATTTGGGAAATATTTCTCATATAGTGCATGATCCGGATGTTCTGGAAGTGATGGATGATTTACCTTTTCTACCAACGGATGATTTGATAAATATTCTACTACCTTCTTTGTATTTTCATTATGTCTATCGATACGAAGTGACAATGTCTCTGTTCCCTGCAATAACAAGAATGCATTAAATGGTGAAATTGCCGCTCCGGTATCTCTTAAAAGAATTGCTCTAATGTATGTAGCAAATGCTGCCGGTCCTGCTGCCTCTGTAAATTTCACCCCATGATAACTTGGGTTTGGTTCTGAAATTCCAGGATATTTACCAGAAGCTGCCCAATCAAATGTACCACCGTCTATTATCACACCACCAAGAGATGTACCATGTCCACCAATAAACTTCGTAGCAGAATGCACTACGATATCTGCCCCATGTTCAATTGGTCTGATTAAATATGGTGTACCAAAAGTATTGTCTACTACGACCGGAAGTCCATGTTTATGTGCAATCTCTGCAATCGCATCAATATCCGGAATATCACTATTTGGATTTCCAAGTGTTTCTAAATAAACTGCCTTTGTATTTTCCTGTATTGCACCTTCTACCTCTTCCAAATTATGAGCATCTACAAAAGTAGTATGAATCCCATAATTTGTAAGTGTATGTGCCAGAAGATTTGATGTTCCACCATAAATTGTTTTTTGTGCAACAATATGTTCTCCAGCACTAGCCAATGCCTGAATCGTATAAGCAATGGCTGCCGCTCCTGATGCAACTGCAAGACCTGCTACACCACCTTCTAATTTTGCAATTCTGTCTTCAAAAACTCCCTGTGTAGAGTTTGTAAGTCTTCCATAAATGTTTCCTGCGTCTGCCAGACCAAATCTTGCTGCCGCATGTGCAGAGTCTCTAAATACATATGATGTTGTCTGATATATCGGAACCGCTCTGGCATCTGTTGCCGGATCCGGATTTTCCTGTCCTACGTGTAACTGTAATGTTTCAAATTTATAATTTCTCTTGCTCATTTTTGTAATCTCCTATCTATTCTTTTTCATCCTATTTCCATAAATAACCTACTGAAAGAGAGCCGTGCTGTAGTATCTGTCTCCTGAATCAGGAAGCAGTGCAACAATTTTCTTTCCTTTGTTTTCCGGTCTCTTTGCCAGTTCTGTTGCTGCAAACAATGCTGCTCCTGATGAAATTCCAACCAAAACACCTTCTGTTTTTGCAATTGCTTTTCCTGTTTCAAAAGCGTCTTCATTCGCAACTGGTATAATTTCATCATAAATTTCTGTATTAAGTACATCCGGAACAAATCCTGCGCCGATTCCCTGAATCTTATGCGCTCCTGCTCTTCCTTCCGAAAGCACTGGGCTGTCCTTTGGTTCTACTGCTACAACTTTTACATTTGGATTCTTTGATTTTAAATATTCTCCAACACCCGTAATTGTTCCACCGGTTCCTACGCCTGCTACAAAAATATCAATCTCTCCGTCTGTATCTTCCCAGATTTCCGGACCTGTCGTCAACTTATGAACTTTAGGATTTGACGAATTTATAAACTGTCCAAGAATAACAGCCCCCGGTGTTTCGTTCTTTATCTCCTCTGCCTTAGCGATAGCACCTTTCATTCCTTTCGAACCTTCTGTAAGAACAATTTCTGCTCCATATGCTTTAATAATATTTCTTCGCTCAACACTCATTGTCTCCGGAATGGTAATAACGACTTTATAACCTTTTGCTGCTGCAACCGCCGCAATACCAATTCCCGTATTTCCAGATGTCGGTTCAATCAATGTTGCTCCCGGCTTAATTCTGCCACTCTCTTCTAAATCCTGTATCATCTGAAGTGCCACTCTATCCTTGACGCTTCCTGCCGGATTAAAATATTCCAACTTTACTAAAATCTCCGCCTCCGTCGCATCTGCATTTCTCTGATAATTTTCCACCAGCAAAAGAGGGGTCTTCCCTATTAACTCTAACGCACTTTTTTTTATGTCTGACATTTCTACATACCTCCAATTATATTTATGTTTTAATTCCTATTAATTTAGTAGGTTTTAATCACTGTTAAAATAATACCATCTTTTTCCTATCTTTGCAATAGGTTTTTAAATTTTAATTAAAATAAATGTCATTTTCATTTTACATATTTTTATAATGTAATGCTACTATATTTTTTTATGTACTAACAAAAAAACATGAAAGACTTCTCCCTCATGTTTCTTCGCCTAATATTCGATATTTATAAAAACTTTTCCATGTGTCCCATAAACTCTTTTTCTGTTTTTACCAACTGATGTGCAATCCTTTTTGCTTCTTCGGAAGCATTGCTATAATCATTTTCATATTCACAGATAGACTGAATCCCCATATTACATCCATCCATCATCAACTTCGCTGCCTGATGATTGTCTCCCATAAAAGTCATTTTCATTTCAGTAGTCAAATGAGACATGACACTTGCCATTAAGCCCGGTTCCTTTCCATTCTCCCCTGCATCCTGCAGTAAATGTACTGTCCTTGCTTTAATCTGCTTATGTTTATCCTTATATTCTTCAATAATATTTTTCATCTGACTATCATGTAATTTTTCTTCAACTTGTTCCATACTTCCTATTGCCATCTTACAACCGGAATTACACTCTTTTAGTAATTTAATTGTATCCTCGTTCATATTACCTCCCGGGTGTATCAAACCCAAACTAAAAAAATTAATGATTTTTATTAATATTTACAAGTATACAGATTTTATTACATTATTTCAGTTTTCACAATACAGCCTCCGCCAAGAACTATTTCCCCATTATATAATACAACCGACTGTCCTTTTGTAATTGCACGAATAGGCTCATCAAATGTAATTTTTACATTACCATTATCCAATACCTCTGCCACTCCCTCTGTCAATGGTTGATGATATCTGGTTCTTCCACTAATTCGAATGGGTTCTTTTGGAATCTCCCCTGAAATCCAATTGAAATCTGCAGCAATTAATTCTGTTGAAAATAAATCTTTATTTCTTCCTACTACAACTTCATTTGTTTCAGGTTTAATTTCTAACACATAATGTTTTCCATCACGATTCACATTAATTCCTTTTCTCTGACCAACTGTATACCGATAATATCCGTTATGCTGTCCAATCACTTTTCCGTTAATATCTAAAAAATTACCCTTTCCAACTTTTTCATTCGTGTAATTTTCAATAAACTGCATATGATTGCCATCAGGGATAAAACATATATCCTGACTATCATGTTTATCCGCATTAATTAACTGATACTTATCAGCAATTTTTCTAATTTCCTCCTTAGTATATTCACCAAGTGGCAGCATCGTATGTGCCAGCTGCTCCTGAGTCATATAATACAGAACATAACTTTGATCTTTTGAATCATCCACACCTTTTAATAACTCATATTTTTTTGTTTCCTGATTAAATCTGATTCGTGCATAATGTCCGGTAACAATCACATCACATTCTAATTCTTTTGCCCGACGGTCTAACTCATTAAATTTAAGATAACGGTTACAATCTACACAAGGATTTGGTGTCATGCCGCATTTGTAACAACCCACAAATTTGTCCATAACTTTTTCCCTAAATTGTGTTTTAAAATTAAACACGTAATATGGAAAATCAAACTTATGGGCAATGCTTCTGGCATCTTCTATGTCACTTAAAGAACAACAGGTCTTTTCCTGAGACATATTTACATCTTCATTATCATAAAGTTTCATCGTAACGCCAATCGGCTCATATCCTTTTTCTTTCATAAACACGGCAGCAACACTACTGTCTACACCACCGCTCATTGCAATCAGTGCTTTCATAATTTCATCCTTCATCACGGCATAGCCATTATTCATATTTCACTAACATACTACCCCAACTAAATGATTTTATCAACACGATTTTTTCATCTGATAATCCTCAATTGCACATTTAATAGCTTCTTCTGCCAATACCGAACAATGTATCTTATGAGCAGGCAGCCCCTCAAGCGCCTCTACTACAGCCTTATTCGTCAATTCCAATGCCTGATGAACCGGCTTTCCCTTTATCAATTCAGTTGCCATTGAACTGCTGGCAATAGCAGAACCACAACCAAATGTCTGAAACTTCACATCAGATATCAACCCATTATCTACCTTAATATAGATTTTCATAATATCTCCACACTTGGCATTTCCTACTTCACCAATACCATCTGCATCATCAAGTTTTCCTACGTTTCTAGGATTCATAAAATGATCCATTACTTTCTCACTATATAACATAAAAACTCCTCTCGTTTATTGTCTTATTCATTATTTGTTTCTTTTTGTTTCGTAATCTGTTCCCACATTGGAGAAATACTTCTAAGATACTCCACCACTTCTTTTGTCTGCTCTACAATATAATCCATTTCTTCCATGGTATTTTCAGAACTTATTGTCAGCCTCAGAGAACCGTGGGCGACCTCATGAGGTCTTCCAATTGCCAGAAGAACATGGCTGGGTTCCAACGAACCGGATGTACATGCCGAACCGGATGAAGCAGAAATACCTCTGGAATCTAACAGTAACAATAAAGATTCCCCTTCAATCCCCTCAAAAATGTAATTCACATTTCCGGGTAACCTGTTTTTCCAGTCACCATTTAACATAGAATGACTGATTTCAGACAGCCCCACAATCAACCTGTCTCTTAAAGCAGTCTCTTTTCGGGCATTTTCTTCTAAATGACTACATGCTTCTTTCAAAGTTTCTGCCATACCTGCAATTCCCGGAAGATTTTCCGTACCCGCACGCTTTCCCCGCTCCTGTGCTCCTCCTTCAATAATATTGCAAAGTGGAAGATTTTTTCTCACATACAATGCTCCAACCCCCTTAGGTCCATGAAATTTGTGTGCTGACAATGACAGCATGTCAATATTTAATTTTTTTACATCAATCTCTACATGGCCTGCTGCCTGAACTGCATCTGTATGAAAAATAATTCCTTTTTCTCTGCATATTCTCCCAATCTCTCCAACAGGTTGTATCGTCCCAATCTCATTATTTGCAAACATAATTGTCGCGAATGCTGTATCTTCTCTAATTGCATCAACAAAATCTTCTACTCTGATAATTCCATCTTCCGGCACATCCAATAGAGTTACTTCAAAACCTTTCTTTTCTAATTTATTTAATGTATGAAGCACTGCGTGATGTTCTATTTTCGTCGAAATAATGTGTTTCTTCTTATTTAAAAGACCAATTTCTGCTGCCGAGATAATCGCCTGATTATCTGATTCAGTTCCTCCAGACGTAAAATATACTTCTTTAAATTCTGCTCCAATACAATCTGCAACATCCTTTCTTGCTTTTTCAAGTATTTCCTTAGCTTTCTGTCCCATACTGTGCAGACTCGAAGGATTACCATATACATCCTTCATTATATTTAAAACAGTTTTCACTGCTGACTTACTCATTTTTGTTGTAGCAGCATTATCAGCATATATATACATATTGTTTCCTCCTTTTATTCCTATCTGTTCACTAGGAATTATACTTCTGTTTTTTTCTTTTGTAAATATCTTTCTTTTATCAAACTGTTTTTTTCGACTTTGCAAATATATTTATACAGATTTGAGAGTGATATGTTACATTTTTCCTGTTGACAAATTACATTTTTTACGGTATAACCATTATTCGTAAGACAAACGTAACATTTTTGTAACAAACGGAGGTTGTTTTGAAGATTAAAATTTTTAGTTTTATGTTATTATTGTTTATATGTACAGCTACTACATTTACAATAAAAGCTGACACTCAGCCAATAACTACGAACAAATCAATAAAAGTAAATAAAAACACAAAATTATATAAAATACTTAAAGTTAAGAAAAGTACAATGAAGAACTACACTATCACATCAAGCAAACCTAAAGTTGCTTCTGTTTCATCGACAGGTGTAGTCAAAGGATTAAAAAAAGGTTCTTCTACAATCGAACTGCTTTCAAAATCAACTGGTACAGCTTTTGCTAAAGTTAAAATTAAAGTTAAAAACAAATATAACAAGGCTGAATTAAGATTAATGTCATCAATCATTTTCAGCGAAGCCGGCAGCGAGTGTTTTGCTGGAAAAAAAGCTGTTGGAATTGTTATCATGAACCGCATAAAATCAAAAAGTTTTCCAGGCTCTTTAAGCGGGGTTATTTATCAGCCATACCAGTTCGGTCCTGTTAGAAACGGCTCATTAAGCCGCTCCCTTTCCTTATATGACAGCGGAAGATTAAACAATGACTGTATTAAAGCAGCAAAATTAACATTAAATGGAGACAAAAAAGTAAAATACAGAAATAAAACAATTGATATGTCCAGTTACTTATTCTTTAGTGGATATGTCAGTGGAGCAAGATTATCAATTCAGAATCATCAATTTAAATAAAATAAAAGAGTTCGCTTCAATTTAATTTGCGAACTCTTTTATTTTATATTCTTTTATTTATCACATCATCTAATGTAACGCTGTCAAGATATTTATCAATAATATGATTTAATTCTTTCCAAAGTGGCAGCGTGACACAATCTTTTGCTCTTTCACAAGCTTCAGCTCCTTCTTCTAAACACATAACCGGAGCTAATGTACCTTCTGTAAGTTTTAAAATTTCACCTACCGTATATTCTGATGGAGTCTTGGCTAATTTATATCCTCCCGTTTTTCCTCTTTGGCTGCGTACCATATTTCCCTTATTAAGCATCGACACAATCATCTCTAAATATTTCATAGATATATTCTGTCTCTCTGCAACATCTTTTAACGAAACAAAATTTTCATCTCCGTTCTGAGCCAGATCTATCATTACACGAAGAGCATATCTTCCTTTTGTTGAAATCATCATAATATTTCACCTCTGTTCTGTTTTTTTGCAATAAAAGCACTGATAATTCTATTTCCTGCATAATATGTTGCCATTCCGATAATCACCCCTAATACTGCTCCGCCTAAAACATCTGTAGGAAAATGAACATATAAATATAATCTGGAAAAAGCAATTCCTGCTGCAAGTGGAATTACTATCCATCCCCACTCTTTTCTATAAAGCGTTATAATTGTTGCTGCTATCACAGATGCCTGTGTATGCCCCGATGGGAATGAATAATCTTTTGGCACAGATATTAACATATTAAATTCTGTGTCAAGCCAGCACGGTCTTGGTCTTGCCACCAGATTCTTCAAAATTCCATTGCCAATAATCAATCCAAGCAATAACCCTACAAGGACTAAAAACCCTATTTTACGATGTTTCTTACTTATCAGCAAAACAACACCTATTACTATCCATATAGCACCGGCATTTCCTAACATAGTGATTCTTGGCATAAGCCAATCCATAAATCCACTACTTAGCATACTTTGTATTTTATCTAATATTGTCCAATCAATCGCCATAATCATTTCCTGTTTCGTTATTTCTTGTCATTCTACAATATATTTCTTATTATATTAAAACATAATCTGCAATATTTGTCCATTAAGGAAAAAAATCGCAGGCACTAAAATGCCTGCGATAAAAAGTTGTTTTCTATTTTTTTATTTTAATACGCTTTGGTTTTGACCAGGCACCTTCATAAGTTTTTCCTGATACAACCCTAACCGCCTTTACTCTTACATAAAGCTTCTTTACTTTCTTTATCTTCTTGCTTGATAATTTTACAGAAACTTTTTTAACAGTTTTATTTACGAGAACTCTTTTAAAATTCTTTTTATTAGAAATTTGAATTTTATATTTTGTAGCTCCTGTTACCTTCTTAAACTTAATGTTTACTTTCTTTGCATTTTTCTTCTTCACTGCACTCTTTACAGATACTTTTCCCACCTTAATATTATTTTTCGGTGCAATAGTACTCTTTGGTTTTGCTGTTGTTGGGTTTGTAACTGACGGCTTACCTGTAGGAGTTTCAATCTCCTTCGTTGTCTGAACAATAACAGTTGTCTGTATATCGTCGCCCTTTGTTGTCTCTACACTACCACCTGTTGTTTCCACCGAATTTACAGTTGTTTCATCTGCGTCATTCGTGCTTTCTATCTGTTGTCCAGTTGTCTCAATCTCCTGATATTCCTGATATGAAGGGTCTGCCAGTTCTGCCGGTGTCTTTGTGTCCAATCCCGGATCTGCAGCCACTGTGATCGTTTTTGACAATCCAAAAGATTCTACATTATTACTTGTATACTGTGATCTGACTTCCACAGTATAAGTTCCTGATGCCAGCCTGTTTTCATAATAACTTGGCTCATTTCCATTTATCCCACACTTAATACACACACCATCTACAAACAGGTTCAATTTCTGCCCTGTGAAATCTGAATCTGATGACCATGCCACTGTGAATCCATATTGAATTCCTTCTGTTATAATTGTAAGTCCTAATGGCAATGTTGGCTGGTTTGGTTTATCAAATGACTGTGCATTATCTATTTTTTCACCCTTTACTGTTACTTTCGATGACTGTCCAAAAGAAGGTGCTGCAAAAGCAGATTCTTCTCCCTCAGCATTCACTGCTGATAGAAATACCAAGTATGTTCCTGAAGAAACACTCTCTAAAATCACATTAGAAGTAGAAGCTCCATCAATATATGCTCTACGGTAAGGTGTTCCTGTTGCTGCATCAAAAATGTATAAGTTATATCCTACTACACTCGGATCATATGCAGGAATATCTGACTGTGAAGACGGTGCCCACGCAACTCCCAGTTTATTATCTGCCTGTGCAGGATTATCTGCCGGTACTTCAGGGTTCCCTGTGATAAGGCTTAATCCGTTAGGTGTCTTTGGTCCTACACAATTTTTTGGATATGCATAATTTAATGTATCTCCAGTAACGGTAAACGCTTTTGCTTCTGATAATGGTCCCTCTCCTTTGGAATTTACATTGGCAGCCTGCGCCGTATAATTTCCTGCAGAAAGTCCTCCAACAACACCACCATTCGTAGCGTTTCCAATTTTTGTTACCAGTGTCCCATCCTTATAAATATAAATTACTGCTGATGTTACAGATGGATCATAACCATCTACGTTATCAGGATTGTCTGCCCCTGCCCATGCAAACATTACTGCATTATCAATTTTATCAGTACCACTGACTGTTGCTGTATCTAATCCTAACAGTTTCTTTGGTACTGATGATGCTGCCTGTGCTGTAGTTGTCTGTACCGGAGCTACTGTCGTCTGTCCCGGCTGTGTTGTTTTTTGTTCTGATGTTGTATCAGTCTCTCCTGAGCCTGTCGGTATTTCACCACTGGAAGTTGGATTACCCTTCTTAATTACATATTCTGATGTTCCCTTTGATGACGTAATTGTAATTAATGTATAAGAATTATCTGCAAATTTTTGCGGATTTATTTTTACAATATTATTTCCTAATTCTATTACTCTTTCATCACTCTTTGTAACATTCTCCCCATTTAATTGTAGTTTGACATTCTCATTTGTTGCTGCAAAAGCAAACTGTAATGTCATCCCCCCATCTAACAACAACGGTGAATCTGGACTCATCCCCTCAATTCCATCTGATAATCTGCTAAATGCAACATTATCTCCTAAAGTTTTGTAAGTCAGCGAATCATATGACTCCGCTCTTGCATTACTTGGGTAAAACACTACAGAAGTTACCACCAATGCAATTGCGCAAATCACTGCGCTGATTTTTCTTAAAAGTTTCATTTTATTCTCCTTTCGAATTATGTAATAAAGTTACAACTGAAAGTATAATTAAATATAATATTAATTATAAGTATTTGTTTTTTAGTGAAGGTGTATATTTTTGTAGACCAACACTTTTTTATAATAAAATTTATATAGCATATAAGAAATATGAAACGGGGTACAGTCGTCCAGTGGACGACTCTCCACAAAGTGGAGAAACACCGACCGAGCCGGCAGGCGAGAAATCGAACCTGTTCGAGCCCCGTGGGCTCGTTTTTACAATAAAATGGGTACCTACTAAAGGTACCCATTTTATTGTAAAAAAATAAGCGCGAGACGGGGATCGAACCCGCGACCCCCTCCTTGGCAAGGAGGTGCTCCACCACTGAGCCACTCGCGCATTGTTGCGTTTCACACGCAAGAAATATAATACTATAAGCATTCATTTTTGTCAATACGTTTTTCTAAAAATTTTTAGGCGGGTGATATTCACGTTTTTAAATAAATTTTTCTATCTGAGAAAAATCATTTTCCCAATCCCCTGCTTTATGTTTTTCTTCCATATTACGTATTTTTATTTGCCATTTTTTCCTTTACCATATATACTATTTCTTGAATATTATAACGATACGAAAGCAGGACATTTCATATGAAATCAATCAAAGTAAAACATTCATTCTTTCTTGCCTTAGCAGCATTTATATGGGGAACAGCTTTTGTTGCCCAAAGCATTGGCGGGGATAATTGCGGACCTTACACATTTAACTGCATCCGTTCCATCTTAGGCGGACTGATTTTAATTCCTGTTATTTTTATTTTAAATAAAAGCGGGCTTTCAAAAAATGTTCCTAAAACAAAAGAAAACAGAAAAACATTAATTGTCGGCGGAATTTTATGCGGTCTCTGTCTCTGCCTCGGAAGTAATGTACAGCAGTTAGGATTATATCTTGGTGCCTCAGCCGGTAAAGCAGGATTTCTTACTGCCTGTTATATTTTAATTGTTCCGATACTTGGATTATTTTTAAAGAAAAAATGTGGAATCAACATATGGATTGGTGTAATATTGACACTGGCAGGACTGTATTTATTATGCTTTGACGGAACACTGTCATTTAAAACAGCCGACCTGTTACTACTTGCCTGTGCATTTTTCTTTGCACTGCATATTTTAGTAATTGACTACTTTTCTCCAAAAGTAGATGGTATCAAACTTTCCTGTATACAATTTTTCGTATGCGGAATCATTACTGCCATTCCAATGTTTTTATTTGATATGGAACATTCATTAACGAATCTCAATGTCTGGGCAAGTTCTTTTACATCACTTTCCACTTGGATCCCTTTATTTTACGCAGGATTCCTATCTTGTGGTGTGGCATACACATTGCAGATTGTCGGACAGGTTGGAATGAACCCTACTGTTGCTTCCTTAATCCTTAGCCTGGAGTCGGTATTTGCAGTACTTTCCGGCTGGGTTATATTAGGAGAAACTATGGGTGTAAAAGAATTAATTGGATGTGGACTCATTTTTGCGGCAATAGTCCTTGCACAGATGCCGGCAAAATCCAATACATAAACTTATAATAATTGTTGATATGATGAAATATACAAATCTGCTATTTCTCTGATTTCTTCAGAATAATATGCAGATTTTTCATCTTCTACTGCAACGACCTGAAAACCTCCCGATTTTGCGCCCTTAATTGCAGTAATAATATCTTCAAAAACGACACACTGTCTCACAGGAAAATCAATTCGCCTTGCCGCTTCTATGTAAATATCAGGAAACCCTTTTCCCCGCTCTACCTCATTTACCGTAACAATATCATTGAAATAATCTAATAGTCCCTCTCTTTCCAAAGTCGGAATAAAAAGCTCTCTATCTGAAGAAGTCGCAATGACAAGCTTCTTTCCCTGAGAATACATCTTTTTAATAAATCTCTTCGCATCCGGTTTGCAGACTACCTTATCCCGATACTCAACCTTTGCCATATCAAACCACTCTCTTACCAACTCTTCCGGTTTCTCGTTATATAAACCAAATCTCTCTATGGTGTACACAGCAGCTTTCTCCGCTCCCATCGGCGAGATTGCTTCCACATAATCGTCCGGCACTTCAAAACCTCTGTCCCCTAGAAATTTTATATCAACTTTATCCCAGACCCATGAACTGTCGAGTATAGTTCCATCTAAATCAAAAATTATTCCTTTAATATCTTTTAACATTTACTCTATCCTTACTTTCTTTTGTTTCTACTTTATTTTATTGTCTTGACGGAATCTTTCTGCCGTTTTAAAATACATTTCGGGTACATACTAACCTTATAGATTATAATACATTGCACATATGAAGGAGATTACCATGATTGATATGACTGTACTGATTCATCAGTTGATACAACTTTTTATAATAATATGCATTGGATTTCTTGCATTTAAAGTAAATATACTGAACGAAAAATCTATCCACGCACTAAATCGTTTTGTTTTAGATATCACATTACCTTTGATGATGATAGATTCTGTGTTATCAATGAAACAGCGTCCTGAAGGTTCCGAAGTTGCAACTCTTTTCGGTGCCTCCATTACTTTTTATCTGATTATGCCGATAATTGCTTTTATTATTGTAAAAACTATGGTCAAAACAATAAATATTGTACGTTCCAGACAAGGTGCATACATGTTTATGCTTGTATTCTCCAACGTAGGGTTTATGGGCTTTCCTATTTTGCAGGCTGCCTGTGGTGCCCAGGGAGACACCGCCGTATTTTATGCTGCTGTTTTAAATATTTTCTTTAACCTCAGCGCATTTACTTATGGTGTAGTTATGATTGGTTATGGCGAAGCAAAAAAGACAGCCCTTAACCTAAAATCTCTTCTGACACCAGGTATTATTAGTGCAGTTCTTGCCATTATTATCTACGTGTCAGACATTCATTTTCCTTCTACGATTGAAGATGTAGTAGGCACTGTCGGCGGACTTACCTCTCCTCTTGCAATGATACTGGTAGGTGCTACCCTTGCCACCATTAAACTCTCAGAAGTATTTAATGAATGGAAAATTTATGTTTTTTCTATAATAAAACAGTTCATTCTTCCAATATTGCTGTATCCTGTATTTCGTTTCTTCTTAGGAAACAGTCTGCTATTTAATGTTTTATTTATTGAATTCCTTATGCCGATTGCCAATACAGCCCTGATGCTGTCAGATGAATATGGTGCCGATACAAAATTTGTTTCAAAGACAATTTTTATATCAACTGTAATGTCATTAATAACAATACCACTGACAATCTATTTATGCGGAATTATATATTAAACACGAATATATTATGTAATATAGTTTCTGCTGACTGCAGAAACTATGAACTCACTTTACCTATATAATCGTCTCTATCTCATCCAAAAGATTTTCAAACAGCTTCAATGCCTGTACGATAGGCTCCTTATCAGTCATATCTACTCCTGCCAGTTTTAGTAAATCAATCGGATCTTTTGAACCTCCACCGGTTAAGAATTTCATATAATCTTTCACACCGGCTTCGCCTTCTTTCATTATCTTTGCGGAAAGTGCTATCGCTGCTGAAATTCCTGTTGCATACTGATATACATAAAACGGATTATAAAAATGTGGGATTCTTGCCCATTCCAAAGCAATATCGTCATCTAATACAATATCATCCCCAAAATAAAATTTATTTAAATCATAATAAACTTTGCACAATACATCACTTGTTAAAGTCTCACCTTTTTCTACCATGTTGTGTGTAATTTTTTCAAACTCGGCAAACATTGTCTGTCGATACAGTGTTCCCTTAAACTGTTCCAGGAAATGATTTATCAGATATGCTCTGGTTTCCTCATCCTCTGTTTTATTCAGCAAATCATGAATGAGCAAAGACTCATTGCATGTGGATGCCACCTCTGCCACAAAAATCTTATATCCTGCATTGATATACGGCTGAGCCTCATCAGAATAATAAGAATGTAGTGCATGCCCCATTTCATGTGCCAATGTAAAAACATGATCTAAAGTTCCCTGGTAATTTAACAGTACATAAGGATGCGTGCCATATGCTCCCCATGAATAAGCGCCGCTTCTCTTCCCTTCATTTTCATAAATATCAATCCAGCGGTTATCAAATCCCTCCTGCAACTTTTCAAGGTAGGCTTCACCCATTGGCGCCAGACCTGCCTTTACCATATTCTTTGCCTCATCAAATGTATATTTTTTCTCCGGTGTTTTTGCAATCGGTGCATAAATGTCATACATGTGTAGTTCATCTACACCTAAAGCTTTCTTTCTTATTTTTACATAACGATGCATCAGATGTATATGCTCATGAACCGAATCTATGAGATTATCATAAACACTTTCCGGCACATTACTGCCATCCAGATACATTGCTCTCGTAGAAGAATATCCCCTCACATCCGCATAAAAGCATGCCTGCTCTACATTTGCATTAAAAGTAGCTGCGATTGTATTTTTCATCTTGTCATATGTGCTGTATAACGCATGAAAAGCTTTTCTACGCAATTCTCTGTCTGTTCCTGACAAAATAGGAACAAAATTTCCGTGAGTGATTTTAATTTCTTCTCCGTCACTGTCCGTAATCACAGGAAAATCAATATCCGCCCCATTATACATCGCATAAATATTATCTGCAGCACTTGCCATCCTTTTACTTTTTGCCAGAATCTCCTCTGTCTTTTCATCTAATGTATGCTTTTTACTTCTCAATACTTCACTGACATACCTTCTGTAATCTGCAAATCTTTCATCTTCCATCCAGTCAAGAAGTGTACTCTCATCAATGCTCAAAAGTTCCGGTTCCACAAAAGCAGAAACACTTCCAATATCTACAACCAGTTTTTGCGCCTTACCTGAATATTTCTGATACTTCGCATTCGCCATATCCTGATGATATTTCTGATTGGAATAAACATATAGACGTTCCGCAAGCAGATTAACCTCATCATTAAATTTAAAATAGGTTAGCAAATTTTCTTTATTCTCTGAAATCTTTCCAGGATACTTTGAATATTCATCCACGAGACCGATTGCCGTTTCTAACTCCTTTTCCCAAACTTCATCACTCGGAAATAAGTCTTCCATCTTCCATGTATCTTTTATATTTTGTTCTTCTCTCTTCATTATAACCTCCAAGATACTATATTATTTTTACAAATATCCCATACTTCTCAGTACAAATATAATTGCTGTAATTGTAAATGCAGAAAATAAAGTTGTCAGCACAATCACGCTGCTGGTCAATGTCCCTTCCGACTTCATATTTTTTGCCATTATGTAACAGCTTGGCGTAGTTGGTGAACCCAGCATAATCACCAATGCCATTAGCTTTGCATCCCGAAATCCCATTGCAACTGCTATCGGTAAAAATATTATTGGCCATCCTGCCAGTTTTAATACAGTGGCAATCACTGATGGTTTTACTTTTTCAATTGCTTTTCCTATTTCAAAACTTCCTCCAATCGCAATCAAAGCCAATGGCGTGGTTATTTTTGCAAGGCTGCTGATTGTATTATCCACCATCTGTGGAAGCTCTACTCTCAATGCAGAAAAAATAACTCCTATCACTATGCCTAGAATAATGGGATTTGTTACAATTCCTTTGAGTGTTTTCATTATTGTGTGATTACGCTCAGTGTCCTGAGACGGACATTCTATCGTAAGTATTGCCACCGCATAAATGTTATATAGCGGTACTGCTCCCACAATCATAAGGGGAACCATTCCTGTGTTTCCATAAATATTTAATACAAATGCTGTTCCTAGAACTGCGGCACTGCTTCGGTACGATGCCTGAACAAACTCTGCTACTATAGATTTATCTTTTAAAAATAATTTTGCACCAATCGTTGTTCCGATAAAACATACTGTTGTAACAATAGCACAATAAAGTATGTACTTTAGCTCAAACTCCTGCAAAAAATCATTACTCATCATATCCTGTATCAAAAGTAACGGGAGTGTAATCGTAAATGTAATTTTATTTGCAGATTTTATAAATCCTTCATTTATCCAGCCAAGCCTTTTAAAAATATAACCTGCCACAATTACCAGAAAAACCGGAACTGTGGCATTCAAACTATATATTAAATTATCCATTCTGTACAATCACCTTCTTTTTATAAAATAATGTACTCCTCATTTTGAGATGTATAAATTTTACAACTATCTGCTATTTCTTAAAATTATATTTTGTAACTCAGGATTAAATTCACCTTTGCGAATCATTTCAATCTCATATTTATATGGCGCATATGACTTTTTCTTATCATCCGGATCCTTGATATAAGGTGTCTCCAAAATCTTAGGAATATTCTCAAAATCTTTCATATATACAATTTCTTTTAATGTATCAAATCCAATATTACCGAACCCGATATTTTCATGTCTGTCCTTCCCTGCCCCACAAGGATTTTTACTATCATTAATGTGAAAAACAGCAATCTGTTCTGTTCCAATAATTTTGTCAAACTGCTCCAACGTTCCACTAAGGTCATTTACTAAATCATATCCACTATCGTTCACATGACAGGTATCAAAACATACACGAAGTTTTTCATTATATTTCACACCATCATATATTTTTGCCAATTCTTCGAAACTTCGTCCAATTTCACTGCCTTTTCCTGCCATTGTCTCTAATGCAATATATACGTCTGTGTCCTTTGTCAAAACATTATTAATGCCTTTTACAATCTGTGCGATTCCCGCCTCTGTTCCTGCTCCAACATGGGCACCCGGATGCAGCACCATGACTCTGCTTCCCATTGCACTGCTTCGCTCCAATTCACTCGCCAGAAATGTTTCTGCAATCTCATACGTTTCCGGTTTAATCGTATTTCCCAAATTAATGATATAAGGAGCATGAATAATAATATCTTCAATTCCATTTACTTTCATATATTCATGAGCCTCATCAATCCTCAATTCACTAACATCTTTTCTTCTCGTATTCTGTGGCGCTCCTGTATAAACCATAAACACATTTGCACCATAAGACTTGGCTTCCTTCGCCGAGCCTAACAGCATCTCTTTCCCACTCATTCCTACATGTGAACCAATTTTAAGCATATACTTCTCTCCTTTATATCTATTCATAGCAATCCCTATAAATATAGCACACATACTATATTTTTTCTATTGACTTTGTTATAATCCAAAAGAGGTATTATATCATGAAATCGAATTATATTTTTTCTAAAACAGTACAATTAAATAATACATTAAAACTGCAATGTGATGATTTATATAACAGATGCTGCAACAATGACAACTTGAAACATTCCTATTGTCTGGAAGATGAATTTGATATTCTTCCAGAAGCTCCCCGATTATATTATGTGAATTCAAACGAACAATTATTAGGTTTTTTATCTGTTTATATCATTGATTCAAACAGCGTAGAAATCAGTATTTTTGTACACCCTGATAGAAGACATGAACACATTGGACAACAGTTATTCAACAGCTTTTCAAAAGATTATAAAACTTTCAATATAGAAATATCTGTTCAGCCGAATAACCGAATCGGAATCTATTTTCTACAGAAAAATAACTTTTCTTATGTCTCTACAGAATTGTTAATGCATGTCCAATTAAACACATTCAAACCTCCTGAAAATTCAGGCAGCTTTGAACTTATCACAGACAATTCATCTGAATATTATTATATCCATGAAGGATTAGAAATAGTATACTGCAGAATTTCTAAATTTAATGATGACTTTATTTTTATATCCGATGTGGAAACTCTTAAAGAATATCGTGGCAAGGGATATGGATATCAGTTTTTACAGGAACTTCTTTATAATTTATCTCATCTATATACCGGTGCCTTACTACACGTAAGTAAAGAAAACATTCCGGCATACAATCTATACAGAAAATTAGGATTTGAAATAAAAGACTCCTCTATAACATATACTTTACACTAATAAAAAAGGTAATTATTCAAATTTCACTGAATCCATCAGTAAATGAATAACTACCTTTTCCATTTAATATGTTACTTTGTCAAACATTTCTAAATCGATTTTTTTATTTGACCAATATTTAAATTCGGCCTTTGCCAGAATTTTATCTCTCTTTACAAAAGTATTTGTCCAGAATCTTGCATCATTAGAATTATTACGATTATCTCCTAACATAAAATAACAATCCTTTGGCACTTTATATTCTAAGACCTCGTCTTCACCATTAACATATAACCACTCCTCCGGCAGATAAGACTCATTTAATGGTTTTTCAGAATCGTTAATATATATCTTTGCATTTTTAATAACCACTTTATCTCCCGGAAGTCCAATAACACGTTTTACGTAATATTTGTCTTCTGCCAGACTTCCATTCTCATTGTAGTCAGGATTTTCAAAAATAGCAATGTCTCCTCTTTCCGGGTCTGTGAACCAGTAAGCTGTTCTAAGACCTATCATTCTGTCTCCTTTTAAGATCGTGTTCATCATCGAGCCTGAAGGTACATTTGCATTCATAATAATGCAATTATTCACAACAAAGGCAATGACTACTGCAATAATAAAAATCTTAATCCAGCTGAAAATTTCTTTTTTCAAACTAAATTCTTCTTTCTCGCCTTTATTTTTCCTGAGCTTTTTCTTTTTTTCCTTTTCTTCATCCTGAACTTGAGGCTCAATATATGTATTCTCTACTTCTTCTTTGTTCTCCTCATTGATATATTCATTCTCTAAATTATTCTCTTCCATGTCATGTCCTTTCATTTACTGTCTTTCATTACCAAGTAATAGTATAAACGCTCATCTGAATATATGCAATAAATGTTTTGTGATATTTTGATGAAATCTTTATGTCTTTACCGAATAAAATTGGTTTTTATCTTAACCTCTTCCTCAGGATGTACAATCCCATTTTCTTTCCCGATTTCGATACATTTTAAAATCCATGCCATATTTCTGGCAATATTTCTTACAATCTGTAATCCCTCTTCATCCTTCATAACATCTTCCGGAGTATTTCCATGAACCATTGGCCAATAATTTCCGTTAATTAATGGCATATGATAAAATTCTGGAACTTTTGCAATCTCGTCAAGAGCGCTGGTTGTTCCTGCTCTTCTGGCGCTGACAACCATTGCCGCCGGCTTATATTTCAGATATTTGCCTGCACTCCATGCCAATCTGTGCATAAATCCCATCATATTGCCACTAACCGATGCATAATGAACCGGACTGCCAAATACAACACCGTCTGCTTCCTGTAATTTCTTTGCAGCTTCTACAACTTCTCCACCATATACACATTCTCCGCTTTCACTACAGCCACAGCACCCCATGCAGCTACCCTGAGGACTGGCGCCTACATGCATAATTTCTGTTTCTATACCTTCTTCATTTAATATCCTTGCCATCTCATCCAAAGCAGTATATGTACACCCCTTTGCTTTGGGGCTTCCATTAAACATTAAAACTTTCATATCTATCTTCCTTTCTATCTCCTAATCTTCAAAGGGATACTTTACTCCCATTTTTTCTCTTATCTCATCCATAACTTCCATCATCTTTATCGTCTGCTCATGTGTCATTTCAGGACATTCTGTTTTCCCCTGCTGTACCGCTTTTACACAGGCTTCTACTTCATATTCATACCCGCTAATCTGCCCTTCTTGTCTTAAATCTTCTATAACATTCCAGTTACCATCATACACCTTAATCCTCTGTATACAATTAACTCCCTCTACTAATATATGTCCCGAAGTACCATATATCACAGCGCTTCCATCACCGAAAGAACACATTCCCGAATTTAGATCCGCCATTGTTCCGTTTTTGTACCGAATGGTATACTGTCCCATTTTGTCCATACCTTCATCCGTCAGTATCGCTGTAGCACTGACATCATCAATTTCATCTCCCATTACGATAGATGCCATCGTTAACGGATAAATTCCCACATCCAAAAGTGCTCCTCCTGCAAGTTCAGGACTCATCAGCCTTTCTTTATGTATCATAGGAAAATTCAGATTCGCAGTCATAAAAGTAACATCACCAATAACTTTCTGTTCCAATAACTGAACCAGTTTCTTCGTTAATGGCATGAATCTTGTCCACATAGCTTCCCCTAAAAACAAACCTTTTGCTTCAGCTATCGCAATCAGTTCTTTTGCCTGCTTTGCATTTGCCGTAAATGCTTTTTCACACAATACATGTTTTCCATATTCTAAACACATCTTCGCATGCTCGTAATGTAGCGAATGCGACGTTGCAATATAAATTACATCAACGTTATCATCTCTGGCTAATTCCTCATAAGAACCATATGCCTTTTCCATTCCATATTGTTCTTTATAAGTTTCTGCCTTCTCTAAATTTCTGGATGCAACTGCATACATCTGAACATCTTTCATCTGTACAATCGTACCAGCCATCGCATGGGCGATATGACCCGCTCCCCAAATCCCAAACTTTACCATTTTTACTCTCTTTCCTCTTTGTATTTTATTTGCACAAACAAATTATAACCCATATCAAACGCTCTATAACAGGTTATAATTCATTTGTGTTAATTTATTTTTTCATTTAAAGTCATTCTACCATATCTACAGCAATATTTCATCTTTTCACAATTTTTATAAATATAACTTCCTACTCTACTATAATCATCAGCACATTTTCACTGCTGCCTGTAACAGCATTATATGGTACTCCTCATCCTGAATAATTCTATGCAGAACCCGATTAACATGGATATCCTGTATCATCTGCATATGCATTTTGTATTGCTGAATAGCTCCCCTTTCTCCTTCTATATCCTGCTGTATCATTTTTTCAATATTATCCGAAGTTTTCACAGAAGACGGTGTCCACATTCTCTGCTGTCCATTCTGCTGGCGTGCCACAAAATCCACACTTCCACCTAGCAGCCAGATAAGTTCAGCTAATTTTTGTAAATGAATCATTTCTGCCATCGCAATTCCCAAAATCACTTTTGCCAAAGCACATCGCTGACCGGACATTCTGCTTTCATGATTAATATATTGTGTAATGGCTGTCATTTCTGATACGCCTCCACAATAATCCATTGTAAGCAGATTCGCATATTTCAGATTTTGTCCTGTTACCTGAAGTTCAGGATACGGCAACTCCATCATCGCCGGTTTCACAGATGCAAAATTACATTGATTGCTTATAACTTGTTTGTTTTCACTCATTATTTACTCTTTTCATAAATACATCCTCATAATATTTTATTAATATATTTTGAAATACATGATTGCAATATTTTTTTATAGAACAAAAAAGAAATAGAAAAATGCACAAGCACCTTTTCTATTTCTCCTTTTTCCTTACACAGCTTATTCCTCTTACAGTGTTGTATATCCCATCAACGCTTTATCTACTTCTCTGGCACAGTCTCTTCCTTCTCGAATTGCCCAAACAACCAGCGACTGCCCTCTATGAGCATCTCCTGCTACAAATACATTTTCTGCACTTGTTGCGTACTTACCCGGCATTGTCGCAATGTTTGTTCTTGGATCAGTGTCTACTTTAAATGCCTTTGTCACATAGTTTTCTGTTCCAAGGAAACCTGCCGCAATCAAAACCAACTGACAATCTACTTCATATTCTGAGCCTTTGATTTCTACCATATTCATACGGCCTGTCTTTTCATCTTTCTTTGATTCTAACTTTACAAGCACAAGTTTACATAAGTTTCCGTCTTTATCTTTCACAAACTCTTTTACTGTCGTCTGATATACACGAGGGTCCTCACCAAACATCGCAATTGCTTCTTCCTGTCCATAATCCGTCTTGCAGACTCTAGGCCATTCCGGCCAAGGATTACTCTCCAATCTTTCATCCGGAGCCTTCGGCATCATTTCCAGCTGTAGCACACTCTTTGCACCATGACGGATAGATGTTCCGACACAGTCATTTCCTGTGTCACCGCCTCCGATAACGACCACATCTTTATCCTTTGCTGAAATAAAAGTACCCTCTGCTAACTTTCCATTATTATCAAGCAGCGCTTTTGTCGTTGATGTCAAAAAATCTACTGCAAAATAAATCCCCTTCGCATCACGGCCGGGTGCTTTAATATCTCTTGCATTTCTTGAACCGCAGGCAAGAACTACCTTATCATATTCTTTCAGGAGCTGTTCTGCTTTGATATCTTTTCCAACGTTGACACCGGTAATAAACTCTACACCTTCTTCTTTCATGATATCGACTTTTCTATCAATGATATGCTTTTCCAATTTCATATTTGGAATACCATACATCAAAAGTCCGCCGATTCTGTCATCACGTTCATAAACAGTAACACTGTGTCCTCTCTTATTTAACTGATCTGCCACTGCAAGTCCTGACGGACCGGAACCAATTACTGCAACTTTCTTTCCTGTGCGGACGGATGGCGCCTTTGCTCCCGCAAATCCTTTTTCATATGCATTTTCAATAATCAAATGCTCGTTTGCCCTGACAGAAACTGCCTCGCCATTTAACCCACATGTGCATGCCTTCTCACAAAGTGCCGGACATACACGCGAAGTAAACTCCGGAAAGTTGTTTGTTTTATGAAGTCTGTTATATGCCTGCTCCATATTTCCCATATACAATAAATCATTCCATTCCGGAATCAGATTGTTCAAAGGACATCCTGATACCATACCCGAAATCACCTGGCCGTTCTGGCAAAATGGCACACCACACTCCATACATCTGGCAGCCTGACATTTCTGCTTTTCCATCGACAGAGGCTCATGGAACTCATTAAAGTTTTTAATTCTTTCCTTTGGAGAAAACGCCTTTGCGTCTTCTCTTTCATAATCTAAAAATCCTGTTGGTTTTCCCATTGTTATACCTCCTATCTTGTTGCCTCGTAGAATGCTTCTATCTGTGCCTGCTCCGGATTGAGCCCCTTCTGCTCCATCTTTGCAATCGTCTCCAGCATCTTCTTATAATCATACGGAATAATCTTTTTGAATTTAGGCAAATACTCTTCAAATTTATCTAAAATTAATTTTCCCTTCTCAGAATCTGTGTATTTCACATGCTCCTCAATCATTCCTTTTAATTCCAGAACATCATACTTATTCGATATTTCTTCCGTCGATACAAGCGACTTATTTGTCTTTCTATACAAATCATTATTCTCATCCAGTACATAAGCGACACCACCGCTCATACCTGCCGCAAAGTTCTTTCCAACCTTACCGATAACTGCCACGCAGCCACCTGTCATATATTCACAGCCATGGTCTCCCACACCTTCAACAACTGCTGACATACCGGAATTTCTAACACAAAATCTCTCTCCGGCTACACCATTAATATAAGCCTTACCACTCGTTGCACCATAGAATGCCACATTACCGATAATAATATTTTCATCCTGCCTGAATATTGACTCCTTTGGCGGTTTCACAATAATTTTACCACCGGACAAACCTTTGCCAAGATAGTCATTGCTGTCACCAGTTAATTCCATTGTCATTCCATTAGGAATAAATGCACCAAGACTCTGTCCTCCGGCACCGAAACATTTCACTGTGTACATATCATCTTCTAAGGTATCATCATATCTCTTTGTAATTTCAGATCCAAAAATTGTTCCAAGTGAACGATCAATATTTGTAACATTCACTTCTACTGTTGCCGGCTTTCTGCTGTCCAGCGCTTTTTTCATCTTTGGAAGCAGAACTTCCAAATCCTTTGTCTTTTCTAATTCAAAATCATATTCATTCTTCTTCAGATACTGAACTCTCTCCTCTGCAAAATCAGTATTTAAAATCTTATTTAAATCGACCTCAGCAGCTTTCTTAGCATCAATACCTTCTTTTACTTTCAGTAAATCAGCACGACCTACTAATTCATCTAATGTTCTAACACCTAATTTTGCCATATACTCACGAAGTTCTTCTGCAATAAACTTCATAAAGTTTACGACATATTCCGGTTTTCCTTTAAAGTTTTTGCGAAGCTCCGGATTCTGTGTAGCTACACCGACCGGACAGGTATCCAGATTACATACACGCATCATCACACAGCCCATCGTTACCAGTGGCGCTGTAGCAAATCCGTACTCCTCTGCTCCTAGCATTGCCGCAATCGCAACATCTCTTCCACTCATCAGTTTACCATCTGTTTCCACAACAACTTTATGTCTGAGACCATTCGCAATCAATGTCTGATGTGCTTCTGCAAGACCCAACTCCCATGGAAGACCTGCGTTGTAAATAGAGTTCTCAGGAGCTGCACCTGTACCACCATCAAATCCTGATACAAGAATCACCTGTGCTCCTGCTTTTGCCACACCTGCTGCTACTGTACCAACACCTGCCTCTGATACTAACTTGACAGATATTCTGGCATCGCGGTTTGAATTCTTCAGATCATAAATCAACTGTGCCAAATCTTCAATCGAATAAATATCATGATGTGGCGGCGGTGAAATCAAACTTACACCTGGTGTGGAATGTCTTGTTTTCGCTACCCAAGGATAAACTTTCTTTCCTGGAAGGTGACCGCCTTCACCCGGCTTTGCACCTTGTGCCATCTTAATCTGAAGTTCTTCTGCACTTACCAGATATCTGGAAGTTACACCAAAACGTCCGGATGCCACCTGCTTAATCTTAGAACATCTGTTGAGGCCATCTTCTCCCACAGTCAATCTTTCTATAGACTCGCCACCTTCACCGGAATTGGAACGTCCGCCAATCATATTCATGGCAATTGCCATCGTCTCATGTGCTTCCTGAGATATTGAACCATAAGACATTGCTCCGGTCTTAAATCTCTTCATAATGGATTCAGCACTCTCTACCTCATCAATGGAAATACCACCATTTTCCGGATAGTTGAAATCCATCAATCCACGCAGATGGAATGGTGCCATTTCTTCGTCAATCATATGCGTATACTGTTTAAACAACTGATAATTATCTGTCCATGTCGCCTGCTGCAAGGTGTGGATTGTTGCAGGATTGTATTTGTGCTGTTCCTTACCACTTCTCGCTTTATGTTCTCCATTGCTCTCCAATGTCAAATCAACATCCAATCCCAGTGGATCAAAAGCTTTCGAATGAAGTTCTTCCACACTGTCTTCAATGTCCTTCATTGTGATACCTTCTACACGGCTGACTGTTCCCGTAAAATATTTGTCAATGACTTCTTTTGAAATACCAATCGCCTCAAATATCTGAGAGCCCTGATAAGACTGAATTGTAGAAATACCCATTTTGGAAGCAATTTTTACAATTCCACCAAGTATTGCTTTATTGTAATCATCAATGGCAGCATATGGATCTTTATTTATCATTTCTTCTTCCACCATCTGCTTGATTGTCTCATGTGCCAGATATGGATTAATTGCACTCGCACCATAACCTAAAAGCGTTGCAAAATGATGTACATCTCTTGGCTCGCCACTCTCTAAAACCAGAGACAATGTCGTTCTCTTCTTTGTTCGGACCAGATACTGATGTACTGCTGATACTGCAAGAAGTGATGGAATCTGTACGTGATACTCATCAACACCCCTGTCTGACAGAATGATAATGTTTGCTCCATCTTTATGTGCTTTATCCACATCCACAAATACCTGTTCAATGGCTTTTTCAATATTAATTCCTTTATAATAAACAATCGGAACGACTGCTGATTTGAATCCTGGCTCATCTATATTTTTCAACTTCAAAATATCTGTATTCGTAAGTATTGGGTGATTTATTTTTAATACATTACAATTTTCCGGCTGCTCCTCTAATATATTTCCATCATTACCAATATAAACTGATGTAGATGTTACAATCTCCTCACGAATTGCATCAATCGGAGGGTTCGTTACCTGTGCGAACAGCTGCTTGAAATAATTAAATAACGGATGATTTCTTTCACTTAAAACTGCCAATGGTGTATCCTTACCCATAGCCTTTGTAGCCTCAATTCCATTGTTTGCCATCGGAATAATACGTTTTAAGTCTTCAAAAGTATACCCGAAGTTCTTCTGTAGCCTCTGGCGTTCTTCTTTCTCAAAACTCTCAACTCTGACATTTGGTATATTGATATCTTTCAAAGAAACTAAATTATTATTGAGCCATTCACCATATGGTTTTCTTGCTGCATAACTTTCCTTTAGTTCATCATCATCAATTAATTTTCCATTGACCGTGTCAACTAATAACATACGTCCCGGACGGAGACGCTCTTTTACGACAATCTTTTCCGGTGCAATATCTAAGACACCCACCTCTGATGAGAGAATTAACTGGTCGTCATCTGTAATATAATATCTCGAAGGACGAAGTCCGTTTCTGTCAAGAATCGCTCCCATATAATCACCATCAGTAAACAGTATTGACGCTGGTCCATCCCAAGGTTCCATCATTGTCGCATAATACTGATAAAAATCTCTCTTTGTCTGGCTGATTGTATCATTTTTCTCCCATGGTTCCGGAATGCACATCATAACTGCTAATGGCAGTTCCACCCCATTCATTACTAAGAACTCTAATGTATTATCTAACATCGCAGAATCTGAACCATTCACATCTACTACCGGCATAACCTTCTGCAGCGAACTCTTCATATATTCACTGCTCATAGACTCTTCACGGGCCAGCATATTATCTGCATTTCCACGTATTGTATTAATCTCTCCATTATGAACAATGAATCTGTTCGGATGAGCTCTTTTCCAGCTCGGCTGTGTATTCGTCGAGAATCTGGAGTGAACCAGTGCAATAGCAGATTCATAATTCTTATCCATTAAATCTGCAAAAAACGGGCCTAACTGGTCTACCAGAAACATTCCCTTATATACAATTGTTCTACTGGACATAGAAACCGTGTATGTTCCAGCATTACTATGTGAAAAAACTCTTCTTATAATATAAAGCTTTCTGTCAAACTCTAATCCCTTTTCTACATCCTCAGGTTTTTTAATAAAGCACTGTATAATACGAGGCATACATTCCAATGCCCTGCTTCCAAGTACTTCCGGATTCACCGGAACCTCTCTCCAGCCAAGGAATTCTAATCCCTCTTTCTCAGTAATGATTTCTAACATTTTCATCTCACTTTTACATGTCAGATCATCCTGTGGCATAAAGAACATGCCGACACCATATTCTCTCTCTTCTCCAATATGAATGCCTAACGGCTTTGTAACTTTTTTAAAAAATTTATGTGAAATCTGCAACATAATACCTACACCATCACCGGTCTTGCCTTCGGCATCTTTTCCGGCACGATGCTCTAAATTCTCAACAATCTTTAAAGCGTTAATTACTGTTTCATGACTCCGTTTCCCTTTGATATTTACAACTGCACCAATACCGCAGTTATCATGCTCAAATCTGGAATCATATAATCCATTTTCCTCAGCCTTTTTGAATAATATATTTTGTTCCATGACTTTCCTCCTTGAAATATTAACATATGCAGCGATTTAGAAAACTCTGACTGACTGCTTTGATATCTGCAAAAAGAAGGGTACAAAAACGAATGGAGCTATCCATGTACATCTTTGTACCCTTCTTAATCTCTACTTAATTTTATAAACTATTTTAGTGTTTTTGTCAAATAAAATTAAGTTTAATATATAATTTTCTTGTTTTATTAAACAAACCGTAATATTTGAATATCAATTTTCATCATTTCATTAACTAAATAAAGAAATAATTATTCACCTAAAAAATCCTTAATCTTTTTACTTCTGACAGGATTTCTTAATTTTCTTAAAGCCTTTGCCTCAATCTGTCTGATACGCTCCCTGGTAACACTAAATATCTTTCCTACTTCTTCTAATGTTCTAGGATGTCCGTCTCTCAATCCAAATCTAAGAATTATGACCTCACGCTCTCTATCCTTTAAATCCTGTAACAATACATCTATATGCTCTCGAAGCATCACTGATTCAATATTTGCTTCCGGAGTAACTGCGTTATTGTCTGCTACAAAATCCCCAAGGTTTGAATCGTCCTCTTCTCCAATAGGAGTCTCCAATGATGCCGGCTCTCTCGCAATCTGCATTATTTCCAAAACTTTTTCCTCTGTCATATCCAGTGCCTGCGCCAATTCTTTTGTAGATGGCTCATATCCTAATTCGAGAGTCAGTTTTCTTTGCATTTTTGACATTCTGTTAATTGTTTCAACCATATGAACAGGTACACGGATTGTTCTGGCATGATCTGCCAAAGCTCTTGTAACCGACTGTCTAATCCACCATGTAGCATATGTACTTAACTTAAAGCCCTTTGTATACTCAAATTTTTCAACACCTTTTATCAGACCTAGATTTCCCTCCTGAACTAAGTCTAAAAAGCTCATGCCACGCCCTGTATATCTCTTTGCAATACTAACTACAAGACGCAAATTTGCCTCTATTAACTTTTCTTTTGCAACGGGATCCCCTTCTGTCTTACGTTTTGCAAGCTCCAGTTCTTCCTCTGCCGTCAACAAAGCTACTGTACCGATTTCTTTCAAGTACATACGCACCGGATCTTCTGTTCCCACACCCTCGAGCAAATCTACGGCATCTAACTCTACCGTTTCCTCTTCATCGTTTTCAAAATCCTCGTCTGCGGGATCCAATAAATCCTCCTCGTCCGCTGCAACAGAAGCAATATCTTCGTCCGTTGGCTCAATGACATCTGTGATTAAATCTACTTTAATCTCAACCATTTCCTCACCATCTTCGTTTACGAATACTTCTTCTGCGGAATCTGCACTATCAGAATCTGCATCTTTCTCAGATAAAACTACAGTAATATTATTTTCCTGAATTTTTGAGAATAGCGTTGTCTCCTGTTTTGCAGTGAGACTGTCTTCTGCAAAAAATTTCTTAATTTCATCTGTAGTTAACTGACCATCTTTGTTCTGACCAATTCCAACTAATTCTTCAATTTTTTGATTAAAATCTTGTTGTTTCAATACAGTATCCTTTCTAAAATCGAAACATAAGTTTCTTTTTAAGTATCTGTCGGTCCAACATATATTATACACAAAAAATAGCCAGTGTAAACCGACTATTTTAAAAAAATGCACTTTTTTGTTGAAAATCACTAGATATTATCAATTTATATGTTTTTTATGGTAATTTCTTATGTTCATAACCTGCCGGATTTACATGCACCGTACAATGTTTTACATCAGCAAACTGTTTTTCAATATTGTCATGGACTGCTTCTGCTATTTCATGAGACTGTTTTAAAAGCAAATCTCCATCAGCACTTATCTCAATATCTACATACATTTTTGTACCAAACATGCGTGTCTTTATTAAGTCCAGACCTTCTACACCTTCCACATTCAAAACAAGTTCTTCCATCGCCCTGACAGTCTCATCATCACATGCTTTATCTACCATTTTATCTACAGCTTCTTTTACAATATCATAAGAAACCTTAATGATAACCAATCCGATAATTCCCGCCATAACCGGATCTAATATTTTCACACCAAGCATAGCACCTGCCACACCAATCAAACTTCCTATGGAAGACAAAGCATCCGACCTGTGATGCCACGCCTCTGCCCTTAATGCATCGGAATGAATCTTATCTGCAGCAATTTTTGTATACCAGTACATTCCCTCTTTTGCCACAATAGAAACAATCGCTGCAATCAGAGCAATCGTTCCCGGTGTACTAATATCCTCACCTACATATATCTTTTTTATTCCTTCATATATTAAGAGCGTACCTGTCAAAAACAATATTGCTCCCAATGCAAGCGATGCAAGACACTCCATTCTGTCATGTCCATATTGATGATCCCTATCTTCTTCTTTTTTTGACATCTTTACACCAATAATTACAATAATCGAACCAAATACATCCGACAAAGAATGAATTGCATCTGAAAGCATTGCCATGGACCTGCCTACAATTCCCGCTATTAATTTCAACAAACTCAATATAATATTGGATATAATACTAACGGTGGAAACCCTCACTGCTGTTTTTACTACCATCTTATCATCCATACCAGCCTCCTATTATTCATAGCATATATTTCTGAAAAATTTATGTACATAGAAATACAAGGCTGAAAATATTTTTCAACCTTTGTATCTGTTATTTCCTAATATATAAATATGTTATTTTTAGATTACTGTTCCAAATCATCCGGCGAAACCAAAGGTGACCAGCCATCGTTTTCTCCAGGATACGCCTCTGACTCTTTATCTTTTTTATTTCTCTTATTTTTTTTCTTTGTTGTCTCCTCAACAACATCAATATTATCAAAATAATTTGTAGTAGATTTGTTCACTGCTTCTGTCTCTGGCGGTATTGTTACATAATTCTCATCACCAGACTTTGTCTGATTATCTGATATACTCTGATTTTGTTCTACTACAGTTGTCTCTGCTGCTTTGTTTTTATCATTTTTGCTCACATTAACTTTAACAGCGATAATAACCGCTGTAATGATAATTAAAATTATCAAACCACCTATAATTGTTTTTGTCTTTTTATTCATTCTATAACCTTCTTTCTATATCGTTTATTATCGCTGCAATCGCATGGTCCTTATTAGAAACAGTAACTCTGTCAGCAATACTCTTCACACTGTCTATAGCATTATCTACTGCATATCCTATATCTGCACACTCTAATAATGTTATATCATTTTCATAATCACCTACACCAATTGTCGTATGTATATCTGTGTCCA
>CAQBGY010000010.1 GCA_948759685.1 uncultured Eubacterium sp. | reverse complement strand
TATTCAAAGTTATGCAAGATATAATAAAAATACTATTCGTCTGCCACGGCAACATCTTAACTTTTGGATGAAATCATTGATTTTACGGCATTTTTGATCGTTATAAACTTGAATTTACTTCAAGTTTACTTCAATTTTTTACAAATGATTTTGAATAGAGTGTTGCAAGCGGTTCTTTTAAAAATATGAATACGTGTCCATTACGCACCCATTATCGAGCCTATAACCGACTGTTATAGGTCTTTTTTTATTTTATAATAAATTCATAGGAGGTATTTCTATGAATTTAAGTTTTTTATCAAAAGAGCAGTCGGAAGAATACAAGCGAAAGATGAATTTGACGGAAGATGAAGAACAGATTTTTGATATGCTGACAAAGAATTATTCTGTTGTCAAGATTGCTGGCGTTATGCAAATGTCAACTCGGACAGTTGATAGGCGCATTAAAAATATAAAAATAAAGATGGATATGGTTTCAACTTTATAATAAAAGAGCGGCTCACTGCCGCCCCTCTGGATCCTTCATTTTCTTAAATTTTGCAACACATTTTTTACAGAAATATTCTGGATGTGTATCAATGTCCTTTTCTCCGTAATCCGTAGTTTGAAAATTCCTAGGAACCATCCAATATCTAGGGGAACATAATGCATATCCGTTGTGGTAGCAATGTATCTTTGCGTTTCCATGTATTCTATACCCTGTTCCATTCAAAACATCATCTGTCACTGGAAGTTGCCATTCAATAATCTATTTGCTCATATCGCTCCTTTCACTTCCGACCCTTGTCGTGGGAGATATATTCCTCAATCGCTCTTATAATATAGGCATTTAGACTCATATCTTCCATTTCTGCCAAAGCCCTATATCTTTCTTTATCTCCTTTTTGCATGGTCAATAGAAACTGGTCATAATTCTTTTTGTTCCATTTATTCTTTGCCTTAGTTGCCGGAGCTCCTTTATTTTCCATACCGCACCGCCTTTCTTTTTAATGGTAACATAATAGATATACTTATACAAGTATAAGTTTTACACAAAACATAGTTATATAAGTATGGTAATTTTTGTGAAGTATTCCGTCTTGCGGATATACTTATATAAGTATATAATTAGACTTATCAAGGGAACGGAGGATATGGGATATGACAAGAACGGCATTAGCAAGAAACAGCGCAACAAGAAATCTTAAGATTTTCCGCTCAAATGAATATAGAACACAGTCTGAATTTGCGCAGGATTTAAGAGGAAACGGATTTCGAGTTTTGAAAATCTGGAACGGAAATAAGACAGATTCAGAAGTTGGCAGATGGGAGCTCTTGAACAGGAAATAATCACACCACCCACCCGGCGGGGTTGCGCCGGGAGAAAGAAGGGAAGATATGAAAAAATTAGTAAATGCTTTAAGCAGACTTACTGAAAGAGACGTAAAATGCGTATTTGCATATGATTTGAAAGTGGGTGGATATATTGATTATACCTATTATGATTCATGCGACAACATTGTAAGCGGAACATATCTCATAAATAATCCTGTTTCACTTGCAATTTTAACCGAGTAATTTCAGCGATTCAAAAATATCCCGTCCCTGCCGGGTAATGCAGGGAGAAAGTGAGAAGGATATGACAATTAAATCATTTGAGAAAAAGGGTTTTATCATAAATAAACCGTTTGAGGTAAACGGAAAGAAATTTGAGGTTTCCCCCACTATGCACGGTTTTCACTATCGCTTATATTGTAACGGAGAATGTATCTTTACAAGAGCAAATCTTGACACTTGTTATAGCAAAATCATAGAATTAGTAGAACAGGCGGCAGGATAACACCTACCACCCTTTTTCAGAAAAAATAATATATGTCGTAGATAAGTCGTAAACATGGCGTTTTCGGCTTATTTTTTTATGCGAAAATTTAAGCATAAGGAGGCAACAGCCTATGTTTAACGATTTGATTTTAGAGAAAGTCTTCGCACATGAGGAAATGCAGAAAATTCCTATCGGTTGCCAGAGTACAGCTGTCCATGTGTTTGAAGAAATCTTAGAAGATATATTGGAGGAAAACCCTTATGGCTCAATATCCGACCTATTCATTTCAACAACCGCAGATGAATCCATATCAGAATAGCTATCAGCCTATACAAAATCCTTATATGGCGCAGATGAACCAGTACCAACAGGGGGCACAGATGTTCCCGGTGCAGTCTCAAAACTCGAATATGGTTCAGCAACCGCCTGGGCTTATAGGGAAAATGGTAAATGACGTGTCCACGGTTTCCCCAAATGATGTTCCTATGGATGGCAACATCGCCATTTTCCCGAAGAATGATATGTCTGAAATCTACTGCAAACAGTGGAAACAGGACGGAACCATTCAGACGGTCGTGTATAAGCCGATTTTAGACCAAAACCAGTCAGAGGGTACAAATATACCGCAGATGGATTTTAATGCCTTAAACGAGGATGTAAGGGCACTTAGAGAGGATATAAAAGGCGTTCGGGATATGATTGAGAAATCTATGGCAGTTTCGGCGGCCAAAACATCCCAAAGAGGGAAGAAAGCAGAGGTAAATGCTGATGAATAGACAGGCGCAGATACAGCAGATGATGGGGAACCCGCAGTTTCAACAGCAGTATCAACAGAGATTAAGAGGGATGAACCCGTCGCAGATTCTAGACCAAGTAGCAAGCAATCCGCAGATGATGGATAATCCAATCGTACAGAATGTGATGAAAATGCGGAAAGCAAACGATACAGAAGGCTTGACAGGTCTTGCAGAAAACATATTTGGAGAAAAAGGACAGAACTATTCTGACTTTGAGAAGAACGCAAAGCAGTTTTTGGGGTTTAATTAACCGGACCAGAAAACGGTCATTTTTGACGGTCAATCCATGAAAAACCTTGATTTTATGCGGGTTTTTGACCGGACCATAACTTTGAACATATTGGGTTGTGCGCACAGAAAACCTAGGTTTCCCCTTTATGGAAAATAAAGGAGGAAAATAATATGTTTAACAGTGGAAATTCTACGCCTTTCACCATGCCAGTGACTCCTGCTTATGGAAATGGCGGCGGCATGGGCGGCTGGGGAAATGATTGGATTGCACTCGCAATCTTAGCCCTTATCTTCGGCGATGGCTGGGGAATGGGTGGCATGGGCGGTATGGGAATGTTCTGGCCGTTTATGATGATGAATGGAGGCTTCGGTGGATTTGGCGGCAATGGCTGTGGTTGCGGAAATGGCAATTCCAACGCAATTCAGGCTGATATTCAGCGTGGATTTGATACCCAGTCCATTATCGGAAAGTTAGACGGCATCAACAACGGCTTATGTGACGGCTTCTATGCAGTCAACACGTCCATTCTGAACGCACAAAGTGGCATCCAGAACAGTTTGTGTCAGGGCTTTAACGGCGTGAATACAAACATCATGCAGGGCAACTTTGGCTTACAGCAGGCTATCAACAACGCTTCTGTTGCTAATATGCAGGGACAGAACGCTTTGCAGAGCCAGTTAGCAAGCTGCTGCTGCGAAACGCAGAGAGCCATTGACGGTGTAAACTACAATATGGCTACGAATACCTGCTCTATTACCAATCAGATGAACAACAACACGAGAGACATTATCGAAAGCAACAACGCAGGTACAAGGGCAATCCTTGACTATCTGTGTCAGGATAAGATTTCTACGCTCCAAAGCGAGAATCAGGCTCTTAGGCTTGCGGCAAGTCAGGCGAACCAGAACAACGTTCTTATGGCGGCTATGGATTCCAACAAAGCAGAAATCCTTAGAAAGACTGGGGCAGAATGTCCGACCGCAGCTTATATCGTTCAGCCTCCGCAGCCTGTCACATTCCCGACAAACTGCTGCGGCGGTGTAAATTACGCTGGATATGGCAATAACGGATGTGGCTGCAACAGCGGCTGCTGCTAATGGCTGCGAAAGAAACTGATACTCTTGCCATTCTTGACGAGATTATCAGAAATCAGGAAGAAATACTAAGAAAACTCGCCAACATAAGTTAGGCTGATTATTCCCCGCAACAAAGGCGGGTTGATTATAAGCGGAGGGGCGAGATGTAACAGTCTTGCCCTTTTGCGTTGCAAGTAAATGAATTTGAAATGGAGGTTAAACATTATGGGAAGATGTAAAAATACCTGCCGTCTTTGCCCGAATCTGATTATATCGACAGCAGTAACCTTTACAGCCGGTACAGGTCTTGTGATTACAATTCCGGCAGGAAGTTACAACAATAACTGTAAATACTGCATTGTCGTGGGGCAGAACATTCCGGCAGAAACAACAATAACAGCACCAGTGTTTATTCAGATTGGAACAGGAGCAGTATTGTACCAGTTGACACAGCCTTGCTGTGAGCAGGTTACGGCTTGCGGAATTAAGACACGTACAAAGTATTGTACGAGGGTACACACAAGCGGCGATGCTGGCACATTTAGGCTTTTAGAAAGAGTTTGCTGTGTTACGGATAACTTGAAGGCATTAAACGGTGATGGTACGCCTGTTACGCCGACACCGGGAGCATAGAGAGGAGGTAAAAGTATGCATATTAAAAGAATCCATGAGATGGTCGAGGAATTAACAGAATGTACACTTTCTGCTATTAAAGCAAATGAAAGCCGTGTGGGTGATTTTGCGATTCCTGATGTGATTGATATGATAAAAGACTTGTGTTGCGCAGAAAAGGACGCAAGAGAAGCTAAGGAAAAGGAAAAAGAAGAGGAAGATGAAAAGAAAGAAAACGAATACTTTCTGAAAATGCTGAAAGAGGAATACGGGGACGAAGAAGGAGAAAAAAGATTTTACAGCAGACAGCCGAGGAGCCGTACATCTGGTCGGTTTATGAGCCGCGGCGACGGTCGAAGAAGCAACAGCGGCAGGCGTGGGTACGAGGAAATGATGCCTATGGATTACCGTATGGACATTGAGGGCTACAAGATGTACCCGGCCGAATATTGGCGTGATGTTGATCGTGCATCAGGGCGCATGTATTTTAGCGGTGGCGGCTCTAGTGGCTCATCGGTCAATAGCGGTGGCACAAGCGGTCAGTCTGGAAGTTCTGGCATGAGTGGCGGAAATTCTGGCGGCAACTCTGGCGGTTCTTCCCGTGGTTACAGTGAGGGTTACTCTGACGGGCAGTCACACGGATATGAAGAAGGAAACCGAAGGGGATACAGCGAAGGATATGAGCAAGGCAACCGTGACGGCAGAAGTCAGGGCGGCAATTCCCGTTATGACAGAGCAAAACGAGGATATGAGGAATCAAAAGAAAAACATAAGGGGAATACGCCACAAGATAATTCGGAAAACATGAAAAACCTTGAAGAATTATTAAATTCGACAGGGGATGTTATTGTCAAGGATTACGCTCCTAAAATGTCTCAATCCGAAAAGGCTATGGCGGCGCAGAAATTTGATACATGGTCTAAGATGTTGAAACAACAGTAACTTGCGATAATAAAACGGATTAGGGGCAGAAATGCCCCCTTTTCCTGAATGTTCCTTGACAACCGAATATGGCTGATAGTTCGTGAGATTTATTTGCTCTTTTGAGAAAGGTATTCCCTTAACAGTCTTTCTATCAATGCAGATAGGTTTGTCCGTTCGTCAATCGCCTGTTTTCTGGACGAAATGAGAACTTCTGGATTGAGCGATATTGTGACTTTTTCTTTCTTGACCTTTTCCATAAATACACCTCCTGTTTATACCACTATACCACAATTAGCACTTGACTGCAAGCAGAAAATGTGGTAGTATATATGTAAAGTGGTATAAATGAAAGGAGATTTTGATATGTTTGAATGGAAAGTTGAAGAAATGGTGCTGATGAATAACCATGCAGATGTGTATGGCGGTAGATACAAAACTACTGTATACGCTTGTGAAAATTCCGCATCAAGGGAAGATAAGATTGCTTTTGTTGACAGCATGACAGATGGAAAATTGAGTTATCTTCTTTCTTTGATTGAAAAATTCAATGCAGACAAAGGTAGTCTTCCAAAGAAAGATAGTATGTTCGGAGAACCGGAAGTAAAAACCACATCTTTGAAAGCATGGATAAAGCGGAATGACACGAATTATTCGCAAAAATTGATTGATGATTGGTTTAAGTATGGAAAATACAATCTTTTAGGTTGCGAGAGAAATATTCAGTCAAATACCAAAGGAACTTATGATTACTATGACGATTTGGTTGATGAAGTATTCCGCAGGCAGCTTATAGAGTGCGAAAGAGAAGAACATAAATATTTCCACGACCATGACGAATATAGCATTTTGAAAAAGAAATTTGAAGAAAAGCAGAATCAATATCACACAACATTTGGGGCGGAAATTTGGATAGGTAGCGGCGGCGTACAAGTTGGAGATTCTGAAAAAAGAAGGAAACTGACTATTGACGAACTGAAAGAGCTTCTTTCCAAGTACGAACAGATTGACGCTCTTGTGGAAAAACTCACAAAAGAAACCCACATTGTGTATTGAGGTATTCCGCATGACAATATGGAGAATCCGAGCATTGACCGGCTTATCGCAAGTGAAATTCTGCGAAAAATACCACATTCCGCTAAACACATTCGCAAGGTGGGAGCAGGGCAAGCGTGAGCCGCCGGATTATTTGGTGGAACTGTTGGAATTTAAGGTTAGAAAAGACATGGAGGAAAGCCAATGAAGAAAAAAGAGGATATATTAAAAGATTTGTATGCAACACTGGCAGAATTACAGGGGACTAACTGGACAGAAGAAAACAAAGGTCTTATGGAGTACCTGAAAATAAAATTATCTGTACTCTACGATATTTTAGGAGAAGAAGTTCCGGAGGAATATTGGGAACAGATAGAAGAATGGGCTGTATGAATTTAAAAATATGGAGGATTTGAAGAATGATAAATCTTAGAAACTATCAGCTAAACGGTTGGTAGTTTCTTTTATTTAACGGAAAGTTGGTGAGGGTATGTTTGAAATTAATGGTGTTCGGTGGGATATTGTCTTTGTACCTCCAAATAGCCAAAATTTAAGACGTTCGGACGGGTCAATCACATTTGGGGTAACAGATTGGAATGATAAGTGCGTGTACTTGTCACGAGCCATTCATGGGGCGTTTTTGGAGCGTGTATTGTGCCATGAGCTGACACATTGCGTCTGCTTTGCGTGGAATATATCAATACCAATCGAAACCGAAGAATGGCTTTGTAATTTTATGGCAGACCACGGGAAAGAAGTGATTTACATTCTGGACGATTTACTTAGGGGAATGGTAAGGAGGATAGCATGAGCATTGAATACATATTGGAATGTGTGAAAAAGACTAATCCAACCATGACAAGGGATAAGCTGATCGAGGAATTATTGAAGTGCCAATATTCTGCGATTGCGCTTTATATGGTGTGTGAGAGCGATAAGAAGTCTGCTTGCAAATAGTGGGCGGGCTTTTTATTATGCCCATACGCTTTCATATATGCCCTAAATTCGCATTGAAATTGATTTGACGATAATTTATAGGTTGAGAAGGCAAAACGCCTTAAATCGCAAAATACGAGGTCAGAGAGTGTTTCGGCACTCTTTTTTATTTTTTTGAAATTAGGGGTTGACATTAGCTAGCTAACATGATATATTTTAGCTAGCAACACAAAGGAGGTGTTGAGTTGGTTGCGAAAAGAAACACTTCCGATTACTTCAAAGAACGCCGAAAAACAATAGGTCAATTCAGTGTATCTGTAAAAAGAGAAAAGTTAGAATTACTGGATAAAGCACTGAAAAAGCAAGGGAAAACTAAGACCGCATGGCTTAACGAAAAGATTGATGAAGAAATCGGAAAGTAATAAAAGCGGTAGCTGTGCCGACTGGTCATCTAATCAGTTACCGCAATATCAAAACAAAATACATAAATATTACGCACTGTGTATATTTTTTTGGAAATTAGGAGGTGATTTCACTGGAAAACAAACTTTCAGTAAAGACGGTTGACTTCATGGGCGACGGATTGTTAGCGGCGCAGGACAGCAAGGGCGTTATATGGACTGGCATAAATTCATTCTGTCAAGGAATTGGATTGAATAAGAATGAACGAGATAGACAAGTAAAGAATGTACAGTCTGATGAAGTGCTGAAAATGGGGTGCGTCAAATTTGACGCAGGGGTATTTGACCCCAACAATGAAACTCTTGCACTGCAACTTGACTATGTTCCTCTTTGGCTTGCTAAAATCTCCATCACGCCAAACATGAAAGAGAACAATCCAGAATTAGTTGACAAACTAGTGAAATATCAGTTAAAAGCCAAAGACGTATTGGCACAGGCTTTCTTACCACAAACAAAACCAATCAGAAGAAATTCCAAGCGGATAGGCAAAAAGAAAACAAAAATCACGCTTTACCGAGGGGAAAACTCGTATATTTTAATGATTGGAGATGATGTGTACGATTTGGAAGAAGATGAATATACAGAAATTGATTCACTTATTCCAGAACTCGTGTTTATGAATGTGTCGCAAATAGCAAGTGTGGTAAAGGCACATCTTTCCATACACGAAAATAAAATCCAAAAATTAGAACGAGAGCAGACCATTGAATGTGATGAATAACAAAAATAGAGCAATCGCTAGATTTGACGGTCAGACGATTGCCCTAACAATTAACCTAAGCCAACTTAGGTACACAAATATTATAGCACTGTGTACCTTTGTTTGGCAACCAAAAATCAAATGGAGGTATATTTTTATGACATTTTTCAGAAAGAAAAAGGAACTCAAAGACAAGTTACAGAGTATTGACAAGGAATTTAAGAGCAGGACAGCCGAGGTATCAGACGATATTTGGGATTTAGGGGATTTCCTCATGCTTCTCAATATTGCGGAATATTCCAAACCGTTAGGAAAATCAAAGGCTATTGTTTACGCCCTTAAAATCGGGTATCTGGCAGGAAGGGGCGGTGTCAATCATGAGTAATGATGGGAAAAGGGTAATGGAAAGCATTGTTAAGAGAATGTCTGATATCGAGAATGAAAATGTCATTAAAAGCATTGGTCTAATCATTGGGGATTGTGCGGTTGATGATAATGGAAACGAAAGGGCAGACTGGATATTTCACATTATTTATCAGCTTGTAACAAATGCAGGAATGAACGAACTGAAAGCAATCTACTCTTTTTCGAGAGGACTTTGCAAAGCCGAGGAGGTATCGGCATGAGCGAGGAAGCAAAACAAGCCAACGAGCAGTACCGCAAGGAAATCCGCAGGATGATTGACAAGACGGAGGACACCCATGCTTTATGCTGTACCTACACCACGATATTGACGCACTTAAAAATTCTTGCAGAGAAAGGCGGTGTTTCTGATGAATGACGTTCAAACCGCAACCATGCAGACACCGATTGAAATTGCGTTAGGCATTGACGAAAACGGTATGGCAACAGCTAAGAAACTGTATGAGTTTCTTGAACTTAATCCTAAAAACTATTCTCATTGGTGCAAAAGAAACATAACAGAGAATGAATTTGCAGAAGAAAATGTTGATTATTGGGCATTCGTCTTAAATGACGAATGGGGCGGACAGGCTACAACAGATTATAAATTAACTGCCCACTTTGCAAAGAAATTATCATGCAAAGGCAACGGAGAACGTGCGGAGCAGGCAAGGGAATATTTTTCCACTCTTGATGATAAAGTCAAAGAGATTGCCATAAACCGCAGTCAGCTTTCCCGAAGCACACAAGCATTGTTCGGTATCATTGAAAGCATGGCAAAGCAGGAGCTAGAACAGAAACGCCAAGCGGAGCAATTAAACCGTATTGAGCAAAAGCAGGAGGTCATATCTGATACCTTTACCCACACTTCGGATAATGAAGATTTCAAAGCGTGGGTAAACCGCTGTATTGCCAAGATTGCCGAAAGTCCGAATTATGCGAACGGTTCTGGCAGGTCGGAAAGGTATCAGAATGTCCGTACCGAGAGTTACGACAGATTAAGGAAGAAATGGAACTGTAACCTCAATGATAGGGTTGCAAGGGCTAAAGGTCGGGCATTGGAAAACAAACCCAACATTACCAAAAAGGAACTCGATTCCATCAACAAGTTATCTGTGATTTCAGAAGATAAGAGCCTTAAACCTGTCTATGAAACAGTCATCAAGGAAATGATGATTTGCTATTGCGTAAACATTTCTTGACGCATTTCTAACTCTCTACATCATTTAGGGCGGTAGTGGTCGGCTACTGCCCTTTATTCTGTTTTCAAGGTACGGAATTTGCGTTAGTCGGATTTGCACCAACTACAAGGCGACTAACACGCAAGTTTTAGTGGTAGCCTGCGGTTGCAGGCTTAATCTTCTTCCATTCCCTTCCCTTCAATGCGGCTTCTGTAACTGTCCAATCGAACCTATCAGAAACCTTTTTTCAGCAATGCTTCTTTGTAGGTTTCCAAAGAATCTGTCATATGGATGTCGCAAAGTTCGATTGTTTCGTTAAGTTCCACAAAAATTTTTCCTTCTGACTTGTATAATTTCAAAATATCGCCTCCATTTCAAAAATTATAATTCCGTTTCTGGCGCGCGTCAAGGCGGAAAGGGCGTGTTGACTTTTAAATCAGCCCATACTGCTCACAGATATATTCGAGCCATGATGTGTATTCCCTTATCCATTTTTGGGTGGTATTTTTTACCATTTTCCCCTTGCTGTTCATCTTTTTAAGTGACACTTCGGAAAATTTAGTCCTCTTTTCGTCTAATTTTTCTATCCTTGCAGATACTCTTACATGGTCGTTTACCGCCGTATAAATTCCGTTGTTTTTATCTAAATGCAAAATCAACCTCTTTCCGTCATAAACATTTACATTGTTTCCGTTTCTTTTTATTTCCATATCCTTTTCTTTCTCCCCTTATCCCTGGGGGCTGGGAATTTTGAGAACTCCCGCCGGGACTTGCACCCGGCTGACCGCTTGACGGTGGTAGTTATGCGGGTTAAATGTTAAACATAACGATTTTTCCGTTATCATCGTAGATGTTTCCGCAAGTTCCCATGATAAAATATTTTCTGCCGTTTTCGATTCCCCTAACAGCGAAATGATACCCTTTTTCTTTTGCTTCTTTTTCGGACAATTCAGAAAAGGTTGTGTTCTCTCCCAATCCGTCATTGATAAAAAATCTTGTGATTTCCTCTGCATTGTTAAATTTAGCCATTTTTATATCCTCCTTAAATTTTATTGATAAATGGCAGTCAAGGGGCTTGCACCATTGCGCCGCTGGTCTGCCTACCACGCAAATTTTAACTGCGGGAAAATATTTCGAGAGCAACGGGATCAGCGAAAACATAATCCCCGATCATGCGCCCGTCCTTCCAAATGTTACCCCGGTACTCCCCATCGTTGGGATAAAAAGAAATGTCGATTTTGTCGGCATCCTCTTTTTTATCCCCATACCACATATCAATCATAATCTTTGCCATCCTCTTTTCCTCCTTGTACTTTCTGTCCTCTGCATCTTCCAGGCTTGGAACCGGCTGTGGCTGCATTACATGGGCGGAACGTGTCCGCCTATGCCAAAATCGCCTTTACTGAAGTGTAAACATAATACCTGTTATGGCTGTGTGTGAGCCAATTTCCATTATTTACGATTGTATTATAGCTGTTTGGGTATTTCAGCTTAAAAACTGTTAAATAATCGTTCATTTCCTCGTCCGTTGCCTCAAGGCACTTTATAGCGCCCTCGATAATAGCCTTGTTGTCGTTCCAACCGATTTTCCCGCTAAATGTTTCGATTTTGCACATTTTCTTTTCTGCAAGCAGTTCCTCTAATTTCTTCATCAAATCTTTCTTTGTCATACTTTCCACCTTTTGAACTTTCTTTTTTGTTTCCCTTTCGGGCAGAGCCTGCGGCGGAATCGAACCGCCGTACACCGTTCAGGCTGCTCTTGTTAAATCGCAATGTTCAAACGCCTTGCGACCGAACGTGTGGATTTTATCAGAAATTTTGTTGCTCCCAAGTAAAACTCTGTATGTCACAATATTTTCGTTTGCTGATAAAATTTCAAAACAAACATTGTTTACATTGCCCTTAAAAATCATTCCTTTTTCAATTGTCATAATATTTTCCTCCATTTTTATTTGTTCCAACCCCGGCATTTCTGCCGGACGCTCCCAACTTAATGGACTTTTTAGAGCCGTTGGGACGGCTTTATATCGCGTCTTGCGCATAAACACCTTCCCAAAGCATTCTAAGATATTCACTTCCATTCCTCTCTTCTATCTTTTTCCGTTCCTGCTTCCCCCAATACTCAACAGTCGCAAATTTTTCTGTCCTTTTTACGATTTTTACGGTATCTCTGACCTCCCCGCTCAGTTTTGCCTGGTACTCTTTTCCTGCTTCGAATTTTATCATATCCGCGCCCTCCTGTTTGGTTTGTTGTTTGCTTGTTTCTATGCTCTTATTATATATCATGTTATATATAATGTCAATAGGGAGTTTGAAAATATTTATATAATTTTTTATATGATGATTTATATATACATTTATATATGAAAACGCCCAAACGAAAACTTGACAAGATATATAAAATGTTATATATTAAAAGAAATAAATCAGAAATGGAGGTTCTAAAAATGGGAAAGACGCCAGAATACACAAAGAAGGCTGTGAATAACTATCGTGATAAGTTTGATTTTATACAAGTCAGATTTCCAAAAGGAACAAGGGAAAGATTAGCAGACAAAGGAAATATAAATGATTATATATGCGGTCTTGTGCTGGATGATTTAGGGGAAGAAGCAGCCGAAAAAGAACAGAAAAAAACTAGCGCAGAATGTCCGTTTTAATTGCAAAAAGTTCTAATTCCCTATTGACAATTTATATAACATGATTTGAAGCTGTTAGACACCATAGCAAGAGCAAAGGGAGTTGAATAAACCAACTCCCCACACAACAGAACGGGCGGCGTAAAAACCGCCCCAACTGTAAAGCAGATTATAGCACATAAGCCGCATGGATTTCAAGGGCGGTTTTTTGATGCAATAATATATCAACAAGAATTAAATACATATTGAATTACAGTAATGCAATATGATTGATATAGGTATATAAATACATTAACTAAATAAGTATTGCAATCTGCAACGCAATATTATATAATTTCAGTACATCAATATGCAATAAGGAGGCGTTATATTATGGCAAAAACAGACCAAGAATTATTGGAATCATATAAAGCGAGGATAAAACGGCAAAACAACAGGATAAAAAAGAATTACGACAAGGTAACAGCGGCACTTCCAAAGGGCACCGTAGACCGAATCAGGGCATTAGGATTGACGGTAAACGGCGCAATTAACGAAAGCCTTATAGCGTTTTTGGAATGTCTGGAAGAACAAGACAAAACAGAATCTTCCCAGACCATCCACAACGTCCATGCAAGTTCAAAAACAGAAAAGCCGGAGAAACACACGCCGACACCGACAAAAGCCGAAATTGGGGCAAATACAACGCCATACCAGGGCGGAAAGGCAGAAGAATCGGGTTCCAACGAGAATAATCCTGTAAAAGCCGGATTTGACGGGCTGAAAGCCTGTGAATGGAACACGGAAGATCATAGCGGAGTTGTGCCGCATCCGCCAATGGGAACCCCAAATAATGCGATATGGGATTCCAGTATGGGCGAATGGTATGAGCCGCTGCCCTTTTAAGGGATCCTGGAACCATAGTTAGCCGCCAGAAATGGCGGTTTTCTTATTCCTAAATTTATTCTTGACAAATTCCAGAAGTTGTGTTATTTTATATAATCTTTATATCAACTAGATAAATATTATTTAATCTATATTAAGATATATACTGTATATATTATTATTAATCTCTATAAAGTAAAACATAACATAGTGTACATTATAAACCATAGAGTATATTATACCAGTAATATATAACGTATATATAGCCATAGTGTATAGTATTAGCCAATACAGTATATATAGCCATATATCACAGAGTATATTAATCCAATACAGTAAATCTTTAACCAATACAGTATAACATACACATATGCTGTAGTATATTAAATTATTATAATGCGCGCGGATATATATTATATACAGCTTATAGAATATATGTTCTGTAAATCCATAGTTGACAGATAAATAAATTTATGCTATGGTTTTAATAATTTAACAGTTTTACACAACATTAACTTTTTTAGATGGAATTGTAGAGGGAAACTTGAAACCCGGAGGTCATGACGCTACCATGGCTTTCGGGTTATTTTTATTTTTAGGCAGATTGGAGGTGTAGGGCGTGGAGCGGACGGACGAATACATACAGACTATCGCGAGTGTGGAGGATATGCCAGCAGTAGCTAAAGACATAGTATCTATGTACTGCAAAGAGAATGGTATTGACGAGAAAGATATATTCCCGTCTGTCTGGAATGATATTATAGATGAGCTGTATATTAAATTATTTAAACCCTGTAATAGATTATTAAAGACTGATAGTAATAAATATAACGAGTATGATAAAGAAAAGGTATTATATATATATAATAATATATACAGGAGATTGTGTAATAATCATTGCCAGGAGGTTTGTCAGAAGGGATTTATAGACATGATTGGGATAGATAAGCAGACGCTGTATAATTGGGCAAGCTCTGCAAGTTTCGACTTGCAAGAAAAAATCATGGAGGATAACGAGCAGTCTCTATTCGCCTTGATGAAAGACAGGCGAATGAACCCCATGAAGATGCTGCCCAAACTCAACCGCTATCATGGCTGGAACATGCCTGGAGCAAGAGGGGAGACGGACAAGAAAAAGGTTCTGACCGCTACGGAACTGCCAAAACTGGGCGGCGGTGAGGCTAAAGGGATAGATGTTGTGGTGGACGGGGAGTGATACACAATATGTGGTGATTATGCGCTAATGAGGATATGATTAAATTTAAAATCATACGCATAAAGCTTTAAAGTAAAAATGCACAAAGGATTTTTAGGGGTAGATGCCTGATAAAAGGCGGCGTGGGGGTTTGTATGGAACGCCGCCGACCGCCTACTAAGCACTGTAAACTCCCGAAAAATCAAAAAGACCGCCCACTAAGGGCAGCCCTAAAAATTATTTTTTAAATAAAAAAAAAGGGGTTACAAATATTATTATAAACCCATGCCGAACATTGATAATTACATACCTGTGTACTTGGATACAAGACGCAGGGAGGCGGCGACCCTAGGCATACTCTGGAATCGTAGCGGTTCGCCAGGTTGCAAATTGGTATGAGTTCTCGTAAGACCAATCCCGTTTTTGGGGCAGGGAAAGGGGCGTCTACTCTGCGCCGCCCCTTTTAACAGCATCCCCCATCGTGAAAGTAAGTTTTGTATCTGTCTTGTACTCAATCGTGAGATTGCATCCCATGAAGTCCAGAACAGAGATTAAGTCTTGAACAGACCAGCTATCCCTTTTGAACTTGGTATTGAGATTTTGTGGTCTCATTCCTAAATATTCAGCAAGCTCAACAGCTTTTATATTTTTTTCTTTCATGATTTGCTTTATTTTATCACTAATCATGCGAATACCTCCTTTTTGGGTATTATAATTCAAAATTCATTAAAAAGTCAATAAAAATAATTCAAAACGGTTGACTTATAATTGAAAATGAGTTATAATAAAACAAAAAATAATTCATGTGGAGGTAAAATCATGAACGAAGTAAAAATGTTTGAAAACGAAGAAATCGGAATATTTGTAAGGACAGTACTGAATGATGACGGCAGTATTTCTGTCAACGCAGAAGATACAGCCATTGGCCTTGGATGGGTTGACACATCACAAAGAGCCGCAGATGGCTCTCCGCTGGTTAAGGTCAGATGGGCGAGAATGAATGGATATTGTGAAGAATTTGGATTCACCAACAAACTGGGGAAAGATGATTACATCCCAGAAAGCCTGTTTTACATGCTTGCTATGAAAGCCAGTAATGCAAAGGCGGTTAGGTTTCAACAGTGGATTGCAATGAAAGTTGTACCATCTATTCGCAAGAACGGTTCGTACTCCTTGCAACAGAGGATTCCAGATTCATACACAATCGAAAATCCGGTTGAACGTGCTAAACGTTGGATTGAAGAGCAGGAGGAACACAATGAGCAGATTGCCGAGAAGGACAAGGTGATTGCTGAAAAAGACGAGAAGATAGCGGAGTTAGAACCGGACGCTGATTGTTTTAGAAAATTGTGCGACACACGTTCTCTGATATGCTTCCGTGATGCAGCTAACCTTCTGGGGATGAGCCAGACGCAGTTCACGGGTTATCTGGTGAGAGAGAAATATATTTACAAGAAGGGAAAAGAGGATTACAGACCGACCGAGCCGTATCGGAAAAGTGATTTGTTCAGAACAAAATCTTATGTCAATCGCAACAGTGGATATTCTGGAATACAGACATGCCTGACGCCAAAAGGGTTACAGTATTTCAAACTGGCATTTGAAGCGCAAGGCATCTTCCCAGACGCACTTCCAAAACACGGCGGCAGGAACACAAAGAAAAAGTAAGATGCAAAAGACGGAGGAATTTGAACATGGCTACATACGCATATTACAGAGTGTCAACAAGAACACAGGTAGAGAAGAACAGTACGGACATGCAGAAGAACGTCGTAAAGGAATATTGCGAAGAAAACGGTCTGGTGCTTGACGGAACATTTGAAGATGACGGAATATCCGGCGCAATGGACGATATGGAGGATAGCATAGCGAGAAATGGTCTGATAGAACTTTTCTCAACCACACAAGAGGGTGACACAATCATTGTGCAGAACACATCAAGGTTGTGGCGTTCTGATACGGCAAAGGTCATTATCCGTAGGGAAATTAAAAAGTGTGGGGCAAACTTAGTAAGTGTTGAACAGCCTAATTATGACATTTACAAGAAAGACCCTAACGACTTTCTAATAAACGGTCTTTTGGAGCTGCTTGACGAATACGACAAAATCTCAATCGCTGTCAAACTGGCAAAAGGCAGAAAGGCAAGAGCAAAGACAGGAAACAAACCTTGCGGTAATGCTCCGATAGGCTACCGCTGGAACGGAAACAAGATCGAAATTGACTATAACAATCACTTGATTGTACAGGATATATTCAATATGTGTTTAGAACGCAAAGGGAATTTAAGTCAGATTATGCGTGACTGTGCAGAAAAGGGATATAAGACCACTAGAGGAAAAGATTTCAGCGTACAGGCTATCAAGAATATTCTGACGAATGATTTTTATGTTGGTGTTGTAACCCATGCAGGAAATAAGATAGCAGGAGAACATCAACCGATTATTGAAAAGCCGGTATTTGAAAAAGTCATTGAGATTTTGGGAGGGTAGGTATACGGTATGGTTTATGGGTATGTGAATAGGCGCAAAGGCGAAACAAAAGATTATTTACATGGCAGAGAATTTGACGAAATATTTTATCAAGACGGAGCAGAATACGATTTGTCTTTTCTGAAACAAGGAGACACAATAATACTTTGCAAGCTAAAAAGTATAAGCGATAATTTGAAAGATATTCTCGTATTTGCTCAATACGCATTTGACAACGAGATAGAAGTCCGCTGTATGGATAAAAACGATGACAAATATATTGATTTCATAGATACAAGTACAGCAATGGGGAAATTGATAATAGGTCTATGGGCAGGAATAAATAGGCTAGACGATGAATACTACAGAAATTCAGAAAATAATTAAATTTCTACAAAAGATAAAATCTCAACCCACTCCCGATTAAATCAATCAAAATGCCAAAGATACCAACAACAAAATCAAATATAAGGCGGTGCATACACTTGTTCTGGAAAAAGAAAGAAATTCAGAAAAACGAAAAAGAGAATGAAACCGAAATGAAGAAAGATTATCTCTATTGCGAAATTCCGATTTTGAAAAGAAAAACAAGACATGCAAAAACCATCATAGAAAATAAGCTGTATGATACCGAAAAAGCAGAAATTATTTCCTCAACGGCAGATTGCAGGATTTTGTTTGTGACGAAAAAGGGAAATTATTTTTCTTGCAAAACAACAGATTATGATTATATGGAGAACGAAGAAAATAAAACATATCACATTTTTGAAACTGTATACCATGACATACGACCGGAACTATTAGAATACGCAATGTCCAATATTGGAAAATATGAACCAGAGAAATACATTGAACTATATGGCGAAGTCGAAGAAGCGTAAAGGCGTTGATTAAGATACCAGTCCGCAAATCAAAGAGGGGATATAAGGAGGGAAATTAATGGTAAAATCATATCTGACGATTCATACAAAACACATGCATTTATTGATGATGTAGAAATAAGCGATAAAGCAACCAGTGTTCATTTTGAACAAAACGCTGGTGAAGTACCGATTTTCACATTTGAAACGGTAAATCTGCCAAACATAGAAATCGAAAATGCAAATATTCGTTTCAGATTCACGACGGAAACAATAGAGGATTCTATGAAGGTTATTCGTCATAGTTTATTGACAGACAAAGTTTTATATGACGCCCTTGTTGCAAGCATAGAAAGTGCAATTTACGAAAATGGCGTGGTGCGTGACATATCAGACCAACACGAACTTGCTTTGGAGATTGCGGATAGGATTATTGAGAGGGAAGAATGAAATGAAAGTAAGAGTAACAATTATGACAGAGAACGATAAGCCCATTTCTGTTTTGGGTGAAAATCCAGAAGAAAAAATAAAGATAGGATGGGAACTTGTGCTTGCTTTATTAAATGCTCAAAGCGAAGATAGGGCAACGCTTGAAAGAGTAGAAATTGTTGAATAAATTTTAGGGATATCGCCAAACGGTAAGGCACAGGACTTTGACTGCTGTATTTCCGGGTTCGAATCCCGGTAGCCCAGTTCAGCCGAAAGGCTATATAAAAATTAAAGTTTAGGAGGGATTTGTCTATGACGACTGAAACCATGACCGTGCATAAGGCTCTGGCAGAATTAAAGCTGCTTGACATCCGGATTGAGAAAGCAATCGCAGAAGGTGTTTACTGCGTTGCGAACAAACATTCAAACGATAAGATAGGCGGCGTTCCGCTTGATGATTACATTAAAATCATGCAGGGCGGATATGACAAGGCAACTGACTTTATCAACCGTCAAACGGCAATAAAACGAGCAGTCACACTTTCCAATGCTGTAACCAAAGTCGAAATTTCTGGCGTGGAATATACAAGAGCAGAAGCCATTTGGATGAAAAATCACGGAATGGAATTTTGCAAAACACTTATGAATGCTATGCGGAGACAATATGATAAGGCTCAAATGCAAATCAATCTGGAAAACGGAAAAGACCTTGAACAGAGGGCAGAGCAGTATGTAACCGCAATCTACGGGCAGAAAGAAGGAAAGACAAATACTGCTGACATCGAAAAGGTCAAGGCAGACTTTTTAAAATCCAACCAGTACGAACTGGTTGACCCGCTCCACGTCCTTGACAAGATTGAAGATTTGGAGAAGAAAATCAATGATTTCATGGCAGAAGTTGACAGCTCATTATCGGTCAGCAACGCCTTAACCGAAATCACGATTGAATATTAAAAATTAAATGAATTTTATCCACTGTTTACCGAAAACCCCAAACTACAATTCATACGTCTTTTGCAGATACAGACATATGTAAAACAATAAAGAAATCTGCAAACTTCAATGGGCGAAGATAATATGAATTGGTCTTGAAAACCAAATTTGCATAAACAATGTGTCGGCGGTTCGATTCCGTCCAAGTCTTCGGACTTGTAGCTCAGTCGGGAGAGCGATTGTAAAAACAAAACGCACTGTAAAGATTAAAGAGTAAAGCTCAAATCTTAAAGCTGAAAGGTCAAAGTTTATTTTCTTCAAAGTTGAAAGAGCAAAGGTAAAAGACAAAAGTTTTACAAAATCCTTGGGAAATGTTTATTCGGGCTAATTGTAATTGCTGATGGGTTTAACACAAGGCTGGTAAATGGTGGGTTATATGAATTATCGGCGGCAGCTTGTTGGTCTCGTTGCCGCCGGTTTTGCAGATATAACCCTAACTGGTAAGGGAACGGTTTGCTAAACCGTCAGTAACCGTCAAATGACGGCGCGTAGGTTCAAGTCCTACTATCTGCGTTATGGGGATGGTAAAGTCTATGGGTTGATTCCAAAAATAAACAAACTTTACAAAAAGCATTCCCATTATGCCGACGTACCCAAACGGTTATAAGGGCGCAGTCTTGAAAACTGATGTGCCATGGAGAACATGGTCTGTGGGTTCAAATCCTACCGTCGGCGTTTAGTGTCGAACATTCGTACCATTTGGCACTCCTTTCACCCCGTAGCGGAATGCTGTTAAGAGCCTTCGCAAGGCTTGCGGGGATTCGTCAAGGAAAAGACATTAAAACCCGCTTGCCAGAGCGTATAAGTGGCGATACTAAAGCCCGGCTACTGCTTGAGGGCAATATAAAAAAGAGCAGCGTGTAGATTGGCGGTAAGACGATGCGAATCTCAAATAACCGCATTCTGGATGATGCCCACGTCATTGTATAATTGGTGATGCATACTAGTTTGGACAGAATCCGATTGTCAGTAAAGACATGCAAAATCCTATGCAGTCCTCATAGACATAAATTGGACGGTGTTGCGTGGCGGAATAGATAAACGCTAAAGTGTAGCTCTTATAGATTGGTTGGCATTACAAGGTGTAGCCGTAAAAGAACAATTACTGTATAACAAGTCATCTCCGAGCAGAGGGCGAATGAGCCACGGAAAGGCAGAAATGCAAACTCCAATCATGTGTGGTGCAAATCCACACCGCAACATTTAGTTAGGCCATTCCTAGCTAGACAGGAGTAAATCGGTCACTGCCCTGTCGAATCAAAAATAACGCTGGCAGGAACATTCTTTCTGCCAGATAAACCGCAAAATGAAGTCAGGAGGGATTTTGTCATGCACTCTCTTTTAAGAAAAACAAAATCTGGGAGCAACGGACTTGTATATCCTTTTCGTCAAGAGAGAAAGGTTTTACATGAAAAATCTATTATAAACGGCAAATTATATGACACAGAAAAAGCCGAGTTTTTATGCCCATTTAAAGACGGAAGGATTCTACTAAAGACAAAGAAAGGGAATTACTTTTCTTGCGTGCAAGATATAAGGTCGGTCAACAAAGAAAAAATGGATGAAATCATTGAAGCTGTAACAATATCACATTACGACTTGCGGGAAGAAACCAAAGAAGAAGTAAAGGGGTATATGGGTATTCACGAATTGGATTTGTATATAAAGATGTTTGGAGAGGCCGAGGAGGCGTAACGATCTAAAATCAATTTTAAGCGATTTTAACCCAACGCCTTAAATTTCCTCAATGAAACATAAAAGAGGGCGATTTGAGGCAAATAGGAGCGTTAGAGAGGTATTTCTGCTAAAAGCATACACCGTTGTTCAAGTCAACGGGGCAGATTTGGCGGTAACTTCGGAAATCGCTACATAAAATCCAACATGAGCGGACAAAAGTGAGAACAAAAACGCTTGAGGTATAAAAGTGAGTATTGCGTATTCTCACAAAGCAGTATTCGCTTTTAAGGCGATATAGCCAAACGGTTAAGGCGGCAGTCTGCAAAACTGCTATTATCAGTTCGATTCTGATTATCGCCTTTAACAACGGGATAGCCCGACGGGGCGAAAAGCAAAACCGTGATTGCCTGTCCGTTGTTTCAACTAATATCACGGGATTATCAACATGTAGGTAATGAAAATGGATAAATTGTATCAATCATACGTTTTGACAGACGATAAAGAACCGTTTAGGTTTGAATTGAAAGAAATTACAGTGAAATCAATTTCTGAAAATGGGACAATAGAAACAAAATATCCATGTTTTTATGGTGTAATGAAATGTACAAACCACATAAATGGTTCGGGAGAAATTAAAACAGATAAGGAATATTCTTCTGGACATAGCTATGCATATTATTCGATAAGCTATGAAAAATGTATGGAGTATCTTGCGAATAAAAGACAGGAACTATTTCAAAAATATCAAAAAATGTCGGAAGAAGTAAGCACATTTTATAAAAAGATAATGGAAAGTGAAATAAAGAATCACGTAAATAACGCGACTGTTAAAAAATACTCTTTGTGGATGGAGGGATATTCTGCAACCGGACAAAGTTCAACAGCGGAATTTTTAGGAGTATTTGACGGAGTTTCGTTTAATGACGCTTGCGATAATTGGTCTAAAACTATTAAACAACCAGAATATTATAAGCCCGGAACCGATGAACACAGACCGAGTTATTGGGCGTGTAAAATTTTTGACAATGAAATAGACGCAAGAAAATCATTTGGTTAATTTAATCTTGGTAAATTCAATAGGCTAGGGTAGCTCCCAAAAAGCGTCCTCCAACGCCTGCCTATTGTTTTTATAAATTTGGAGGATTAGAAAAATGGATTGGAGGTCATTTTATGAGTGAAACAGTAAAGAGAGAAAAGAAAGAGATAATCATATCAGAAAATAGAGATTTTAAGGGCGTTTGGACACCTCATAAACTTTATTTAGCGAGAAATTTGAGCGCAAGCAAGAAAAATTTACTTATTGAGATTCACAGCCTTACAAAGAACGGAAACAGAAAATGTTTTGCGAGCAACAAGCATTTTTCTGATTTTCTCGGTTTAAAAGAAAATACCATAAAAAGAATGTTGTCTGATTTGGAAAAAGAAGGATACATAAAAAGAATTTATAAATATGTAGGAGACACAAAAGAATTTGAAAGCAGAATAATTAAACTCACAAACAAATTCTATAATGAATTTATAAATGAGTATGAAGAAAGCGAAGATGATGAGGAAAATATAGGTGGTGGAGAAAAATCCACCCCCTCGTGGAATGAAATAGATGGGGTGGTGGATTTTATCCCACAGGATGGTGGAAAAGATTCCACAATAAGTAATACACCTTTTAAGAATAACAATCTAAGAGATACAGATTTAAGTGATACAGAAAAAGGAGAAAACATTAACAAAGTTAATGGAGAGGCAAAAACATCTTCTTCTGAAAACCGAAAGAAGATGACTGCGCCTAAAACTGCCTTAGAAAAATATCTCGGCAAAAAAGCAGACGAGAGGGACATGATTGAACGATTGGCTGCAATATGCTCTGAAAATTACGACAACGATACTGCAAACGAAATTTTCATATCGTTGACGCACTACTTTGAAAGATTTAAGGAGAGATCCGGGAAGATACACCCGATTTTGAAAGACAGCACACTTTTAAGGTTTATAGAAAAAATGGACTGTTTCTATGATGACAGATATAGTCACTTTGGCAGGCTTATAGGGCAAGATAACGCCTATATAAAAATGGTTGATATGTTTCTTGATGGAGATTTCGGAGCGGTTAAAGGATATGAGACAAATTACCACCTTTCAGCATTTATGTCAGACGAGGTATTAAACAGAATGGCACAGAGATTATTTGAATTGGGGGAGGTGGAATAATGGAATACTCAAACACACGTTTATGCAGCGGATATTTAAACAAACCAAAACCCTGTGAACATTTTGAAAGCTGCGACATGAAGATTGGGTTTCAGTGGGACGAGAACGGAAACGAGCATTACATAATCGGCAGGGGTTGTAATTCCATGAGCTGCAAGCGAGATAATCCAGATTACAAGCCATTGACCAAGGAACAGTTCATAGAGATGTATAAGCAAATGCCGAACCGCACAAATATTTCTCTTTATGAGTTATTGGAGTGTGCGAGGATTGACGGAATGGTGGAGGGATAGCTTATGAACCGCCAACAAAGACGCTATGCAGAGCGTAAAAACCAAAAATACAAAACCGCCACATACAACCTCACCAAGAGCCAGCTTGATAATGCGGTTAAGGATTCCATCAATTCAGAACTGGAAAAAGCATATCAGGACGGCGTAAACGAGGGCGTAAATCAGGCAATGATTCTTCTGCTAACCTTGCCGCTTGAAGTCCTCATGGATTTTTACTGGAAGAAAAGTTATGCGAAGAAAATTCCGGAATTCACGCAACATGTTCTGGACTACTACACAGCATGGCAGAACGGCGAACTGGACATGGACAAGCTGAAAGAGGATTTATGGGAGCGTGGAGGCGTGAGATTGGAGGAATCAGGGAATGGAGATTGATATTTTCAAACATAATGACAACTGGCAGGATGTGAAAGATTCTGCAATGAATACAATAAACAAAAACACAGGGAAATATCCTGATTCAGAGTGGAAAAGAAAATTGCTTATGTCGGAACATTCGCCGATCAGAAGGATAAAATTCTACTGGAGATGGAGCGGAATTAAATCGTGGGTCAGCGTACATATGGTAAGGCACAAAATTGGCATTGAGCATTGGGTCTCAACGCAAAGACCAGACAGGACGGATAATCAGGATAAAGACAGGGATAAGTTGCCGCAAGGCGCTCCGGTAAATCATGCATGTGAAGCAAACGCACAGGCATTGATAAACATCAGCAGAAAAAGATTGTGCGGATGCGCTGCAACGCAAACAAGGCTGGCATGGAAAGCAGTAAAAGAAAAAGTAGCAGAGACAGAGCCGGAACTTGCCAGCTGCATGGTGAGAGAGTGCATTTACCGTGGATTTTGCCCGGAAATGTTTTCGTGTGGATACTATAAAACTGATGAATACAGAAAAGAATTGGAGGAATACAGGCATGGAATCAACGGAAACTAAAACAGATGAGATATGCCACCCGCCGCATTACTGCTTCGGAAAAAATGAGCCTGTAAAAGTGATACAGGACTGGAAACTTTCGTTCTGCCTTGGAAACGTATTGAAATATATCGCAAGAGCAGGTAGAAAAGAAGGGAACAGCAAACTGCAAGACCTGTTAAAGGCAAAGCAATATATTGAGTTTGAGATTGAGGGATTGGAAAATGAAAATAATCACGCTTGAAACACTAAAGACCATGCCAAACGGAACGGCGTTCAGTATAATTAATGAATGGGGACTGAACGGCACAACTATTTTTATTTTGACAGGGGATGTCAAGGAACATACGTGTTTTGTCAAAGGAATAGAATTTCACCTAAAGATAGCTGCAAACAATACGCAAGACATGTATGATATGATGGTTGACGAAGACGAAAACCTGATAACAGGAAAGAACATTCCAACTAAATACGGGAAGAAAGATAGAATGATGAGTTTTAAAGAAGATCAGTTATTTGCAGTATTCTCAAAAGCAGAGGTCAGAAAGATGATAAAATTCCTTCAATGGGCGTTGTCTGGTTTGGAAGATGATTTTGACACGGATGAGGTTTTGGAATGATTTTCAGGAACAAGGATATTAAACCAGAAAAATCCGGCTATCTGATTTGTGATGACTTGCTTGACACGGGTTTAGAGCCAATACCAAAAGAACTTCTTGAAAATATGCCAGCTCCACAAAGAGGAAATGTAATCAGCGGAACATTTGGAATGTTCAGAGCAAGTGAATTTGAAAAGAATGTGGGAGGATTGAAAAATGTGTGACTTTTGCAAAGAAATCATAAAAGAAAATGATGACAGTAACAGAGAAGAACTCATAATACAGAGAGATAACGGAAGATTTGATTTGTGCTGTCATGCGGGCGGTGGCGATTGGGGAGCAGTTGAAGATGTAGAATTTTGCCCGAAATGCGGAAGAAATTTGACGGAGGTATCAGAATGAAACAATTCCTAAAATTCCTTACAAAGATAAAATCGTTCTGGAAATTCTACCAGAATTACGGATATGACGGAGAAGATGTTGAATTTATCATAGACAACTATGAGAGGGTGCTTTGCAATCGAACAAAGACAATGAGCAAGCCAACGTATTACCTCGAAGATGTCTTGAGGGAACTTGACAACTGGTATGAGGACAGAATGGAGGAATAAGTTATGTGGCTATTAAAATTACACTTTTCAATATCGGTATTATGTATGCTGACATTTATCGGGTTTAAGTCGCTTTATAAACAGCAGATGAAAGACAATGGATGGATTGACGACGAAAAGAAGAAAAAGAAAAGCATATTTGCGTATTTTATGTTTTTCGTGCCGATAATGAATATTTTGTTTGTCATCATAATGTTTTTGATGATTGGCATGAAGAAAAAGGATTTTGACAAGATGTGTGATGATGCAAAGAAAGATAGGGAGGTATCAACCCATGAATAAAACCGAACTTATGGAAAACTACACAGAGGAACAGCTTGCAGAGATGGTTGTTAAAAAAGGCATTGCGCTAGAACGGCTTGCAGAAACACACGCAAAAGCAGTAGGGGACGCATACAGAAAAATCAAATTTTAGAGGAAAACAACAGAAGACTGCAATCTAAACTTGATACATACAACAACTATCTTCTTCCGAGATGCACCAAAGAAGCAAAAGAAATGATAGACCATAATCATTTTACAGGGGTTATAATTGTCACACAGGAACAGTGGAATAATCGGGGAGGGAAAACTATGAACATATCAGACATTCAGAAATGCCAAGAGGAATACGAAAAACTTTTGAAAGAAAGTCCTCTACATGGAACAATAGATAAAATCTGCAAAGATATTCTCGAACAGAAAAATAACGCTATGGCAATGGAGTTTACAAGGATAATCTGCGATTTGCTGAAAAGATATGGAGTGTATGTTCACTGCACGGAAACAAAATTCGGAGAAAGGATAACAACAAATTCCATTGAAGATCAATATGGAATTGTATTTGACAGCATGGACTTTTCGCAACATGATAAGGAATTTATGGACAAGATTAAGGAGTTGGAAAAGCAACTTGACCGTAGCCAGACCACCATAAACCAAATTGATGATATTCTGGAAAAGTTATTTGGCGTGCGGCATGATATGGTTGATAAGCCAGATGAATTTGAAAAGATTTTATCTGAAAGAGCAAAAGGGAATGTAACCGATTTCCTCCCAACAGAACCTATCAAAGTAGATGATATGCTGATAAACGCAAGCAAAAAGCGGACAAACTGCATGACGGGAAAGGAATATGATAAATACATATTTGGTAAATGGCAGTTAAGGCAGATAGCGGAACATTTATTGGTTTATTGTAATCATAATGGGGAGGTGGAGGAATGAGAAGAATAAAAGAGTTTATATCGTTTTGGCTATATTATCCAAAATTATTGAGTTACTTGAAAGAAAAAGACCGCCATTCATTTGAAATTTTTAAGAAGATTGGCAGATTTCCATATGCAAAACAATACAGCAGAATAAAAATTGATTTCGAGAATTTTAACAAAAGTGAATTACCGTGGGAAAGCGAAGATTTTTGCGAATGGAAATCTATTTATGACAAAGAGCCGATTGAAAGGTGTACAAAATGAAAGTATTAGTCAACAATTACCTATACGAAATGGGAAGAAAAGAATACAAGGGCGTTTTAAAAGTCGCAAGCAAACAAATCCAATGCGGAATATATGCGGTTGAAAAAGACGGATTCTGCGAACTGAGGAAAGACACCTTTGACAGCAAAGAGGAATTAAAGAAAGCCGTTGCGGAATATGCGTAGAAAGGATTTAAGGCACATTATAATTCATAAATTGGAGGATTTGATATGACAACATTTAAAACAGGAGATATGGTAATATGCAAAAAGCATAGCGTAGCGCAAAAACTTGTTTTCGATTCTAAGGGAATGAGGATTGAAAATTATATTGATGATTATTTCTTTAATCGTGAAGCCGTTATCGAGTACACGCATAAAGAGCGCATGGACGAACGTTTTAAAAATGACTTACACGAGGAATTTAAAGACAAAGAAGAATACGGAATTAGATTTTTAGATAGCAACGAAACTCTTGCATGGCTTAAAGCAGAAGAACTTGTCTTGAAGGTTCCAAAAGAACAGTTTATGGGCTTGGCTTAGGGAGAAAAACGAAATGGACAATAACTGCAACCTAACCACCTGCCGCTACAACCAATCCAGCACTTGCACGAATGAGGAAAAAGAAAAGAGTGCGTGGAGGTCAGTAAGAGGGTGTTGTGTTTGGAGGATAGAGAATGAGAGATAAATCCCTAGAATTTGTCAAGAAAAGAATTGAATCTGGTGTATGTAATGGCATGGAAAAAGATAAATATAATCATTTGTACGAAGTTGATTTTTTAAAAATTTCAGAACAGATAAAATTTAGCAATACTGTTAAAGTTTCTGAAAATCTTTTGGAAGTTGAATTGCCATTTAAAGATAACAAAGGCACAACAATTTCAGTAACACGCAATACGGAAGCTGAATTTGACTATATGACCGTTGAGAGATGCCGCTGTGATGGAACTTTTGTGTTTTTTATAGATTTATGCAAAAAAATACTTGAAAAGATATTAAAAGGAGAAACTTGTTACAGTCCAAAAATTCCAAAAGATGCAAAAGAAAAACTTTACAAATACAATATTCGGTTTGAGGTTGGAAATTTTATTTTTGCAGAAGAATATGGGGAAGATTTTACAACAAAAGAAAAACCGTGGATGAAAAGCAGATTTACAGTTATGTTGCCAATAAAATGTGATTTTGCAGAAAAACAACTGGCGTAAAACGCAAAATTTACCGCCTATCAGAAAGAGGGGGATGAAACTTGCCGAATACATAGAAAGTATCTGTCAAGAGCATTTAAGTAAATATCAAAAAGCGTTCTTTGAAGATGTGGAGCAAAAGTTAAAGAATGGATATGAAATATCCATGCCGCCACGAATAGGAAGGACATTGAGCATTCAGACAATATGGGCGATAGAGCAATGGAAAATACTGGAGGTATTCAAGTGAGTTTATCAGAAGTAATTGAAGGCATAGAACGTGAAATGTTCGAGAGGGCGACAAAAGAGGAAAAACCAAAATACTGTGATGATTGCAAAGTATATGAAGAAAGTAAAGATTGCCACGCTTGTATAAAACAAGAATTTAATGACAGGAGGCGCAAAAGTGAGTAAAGATAAAACAGAACTGAAAAATTCTGTCATTCAAAAGGCAGAAGAAATCGCAGAAGTGCTTTCAAAGAACAGCGACTGCGAACTACGAACATCTCCTAACGGCGTGGCGGTTATTAAAGTGAAAAAGGAAGTGGTTTCTAAATGATTTATGTAAAATGTCCGAATTGCGGAAAAGAACACATTTTAGACCCAGGAAACATAGAGCAACTGCTCATTATGAAAATACTTAGATTTCGAAACTGCCATTGCGGGAAAAAGTTTTTTATAAAAGAGGAAGATGATTGCTATTTTGTGAAAATAGGAGAATGCGAAGATGAGTGATTTAAAAATATTTACAGAAAACATAGAACCGCAGGCATTAAATCAGATTTACACGCTGATTAAGCAACCGGCATTTGCGGATTGCAAAGTGCGTATCATGCCTGACGTACACGCCGGAGCTGGATGTGTTATCGGTTTTACTGCTGATTTGGGAGATAAGGTAATTCCAAACATCGTCGGAGTGGATATTGGCTGCGGCATGGAAACTGTAGAACTTGGCAACACAGACATAGACCTTGCAAAACTCGACGAGGTAATCAGAAAATATGTTCCGAATGGCAGAAATGTGCATGAAACAGAAGATAACTTTTCGGAAATCATCATCAATCAGCTTTATTGCGAAGACCGCCTAAAAAACGTGGATTGGTTGAAAAGAAGCTGCGGTACGCTTGGCGGAGGAAATCATTTTTGCGAAGTGGACATTGACGATGACGGAAATAAATACCTTGTCATTCATTCGGGAAGTCGGAACATTGGAAAGCAGGTTGCGGAAATTTATCAGCAGATGGCGATTGACGATTTAAGCGGAGCGAACAGCCTTGAAGAAGAAACAAAGAAACTGATTGAAGATTACAAACGGACAGGCAGACACAAGGATATTCAGAGAGGGATTGCGGAGTTAAAACGGAAATTTCAGCCGAAAATTAGTGTGCCAAAAGAATTATCCTATCTGACAGGCGAACACAGGGAAATGTATCTGCACGACATGAAGTTGTGTCAGAAATTCGCAAGTGAAAATAGATACAGGATTGCAAAAGAAATATCTTATGGCATGGGCTGGGATATAGATAGATTTTCAAATGGATTTGAAACAATCCACAACTACATTGAGCATGACACAAACATCGTCCGCAAGGGCGCAATATCGGCGAAAGAGGGCGAAACAGTCCTAATTCCTATCAATATGCGTGACGGCTGTATTATCGGCAGGGGAAAAGGTAATGCAGACTGGAATTATTCAGCGCCGCATGGGGCAGGACGGATAATGAGCCGTAGCAAAGCAAAAGAAACGGTATCGCTGGAAGAATTTGAACAGTCCATGCAAGGAATTTATACAACATCTGTTAATCGGTCAACGATTGATGAAAGCCCTATGGCATACAAGCCGATTGAGGAAATTGTAGCGAATATACAAGATACGGTTGAAATCATGAAGATTATCAAGCCGATTTATAATTTTAAGGCGAGTGAGTGAGGTATGATGAAATGAGCGTTAAGAAATTGTTTTGTGACTTTATATACAAACACACTTCTTTTCCAAATGGATGCAAGCATGGGAATGAATTAAATTGGATGCTTAAACATTGTTGCCCTGTTTGCATAAATGAACCTATTGAGAGTTTGAGCAACAAAGAATATCACGAAAAATATCCAGCACATAACAAGATTCGGCTTGGAGTGTTGACGTTTTATTTATGTGATTTGCATTTGGAAGAAATGAAGAAGGAATTAAAATAACATATCTAACACCGCACATAAAGCGTTTGTGCGGAATGAAAGGGATTTTGGAGAATGGAAGATAATATCAACTGGAAAAGTTACTATCAACAAGAACCGATAGAACCTGATATATATTTCAAATTTGTTTGTTTTTATCAAGCAATGACTGAATTATACGATAGGGAATTAACGGATGAAAGAAGTCCTTACGATAAAACAGAAGCATTTATTTCAGAAAATATAAGGGGAATCTGCGAAGCGTATTCGCAAAACTTATATGATTGCATTAGAGAATACATTTGGAGAAAAACAAAAGTTCCGTTTGATATTGAGCGGTGGAGAAAAGAAACTAGACAAAGATATTCAGCTCAAGGATGGATAGACTTGTTTGAACATTTCAGAAAAGAAAAAGATGAAATCATTTTAGATATGATTGAAAATATATGGGAATATGGAAGAATAAGAAAAGATGATGAACAAAGGAAATATATTATTATAAAAAATCCATTTCTGGAAACAAAATAAATATCTAAGGCATGAGAGAAGGGTTCTCGTGTGTCAGCTAAAGCGTAGCTTACTTTTATTCGAAGGGAGGTTACGCTTTTCTTTTATGGCAAGTCAAGAATTACTCAAAGAAATTTCCAATGCAGAAAAATACATAGAAAGGCATGGAGTAGATATTGACGCTGTTAATGCGTTCCATACGTATGTCTTCTGGGCAGATGAAGAAGATAAGGACATAGAAACCGCCCTAAAAATATCACCAAGGGCAAAAGAACTGATGAACCAGTATGTCATAAACGGTGCTGGCGGCGACATATGGGAACTTGAAAAATTCTGCTTTGCCAACAAGACAGGGCATGAAATGGTGGACAAGTGGTATGAGATATTGAAGTTGGAGGCTCCATATAAGTTTGAGAGTTATCTTTTGTATCTTGAAAAGAAAAGAGAGATAAGCGAGCGGTTCTATTCACCGAAAAGAAAACAGTTAAATAAGCATGGGCTTATACAAGCAATGCAAGATTTGGAAGATGATAAGTACGATAGAATTTGCATATCCATGCCGCCTGGTACGCAAAAAACTACTCTCGAAAAATTTTTCTGTTCATGGATAATTGGAAAATACCCAAAGGACTACAGCCTTTTCTTTTCTCATAACAGCGACATAACAGAGAAATATTATAAGGGCGTACTTGACATTACAACAGACAACCTTGAATATACATGGTCTGAAATTTTTCCAGACGTGAAATTACAAAGCACAAATGCAAAGTTGCAGGAGATAAATTTTGGAAAGTACAAGCCGTATTCAAGTATTCAGTGTTCTTCTATCGGTTCTAAAAATGCCGGAAAAGTAAGGACAAACCGTTATCTATATTGTGATGACCTAATAGGAACCATTGAGGAAGCTCTAAACCCGACTATCCTTGATAAAATTTGGAGGATATATGGCGTTGACCTAAAACAAAGAAAACTTAATCAACAAGTAAAAGAAGTAATCATTATGACACGCTGGTCTACAAAAGATGTTGT
>CAQBGY010000009.1 GCA_948759685.1 uncultured Eubacterium sp. | reverse complement strand
TTTTGGACTATTTATTTGTAATTGTCTTTGACTGGGGAATGTCCGGAGCGGCAGCAGCGACTATTATCGGACAGTTTGTGGCAGCCGTTATGGTAGTATGGTATTTACTGCACTTTAAGACAATCAAGTTAAAGAAAGAACATTTTATGCCGAAAGCAGGTGTATGCCTAAGAGCATGCCATTTAGGAATGGCACAGGGTCTAAATCAGCTGGCAATTATGTTGGTTCAGGTTGTTATGAATAAGACATTAACGCATTATGGGGCATTGAGTGTATATGGTGCTGATATTCCTTTAGCATGTACAGGTATTGTAATGAAGGTTAATCAGGTTTATTTTTCTGTATGTATTGGTGTGGCACAGGGGATGCAGCCTATTGCAAGTTTTAACAGAGGTGCCGGAAAGATTGACAGAGTAAAGAAGACATATCGTCTGGCGTTGATTTGTAATACTACAATTTCATGTATTGCATTTGTTGTATTTCAAACGCTTCCAAGACAGATTATCAGTATTTTTGGCTCAGGAAGTCCGGAATATTTTCAGTTTGCAGAAAGTTTTTTCAGAATTTTCCTGTTTATGACCTTTTTAGATGGAATCCAGCCGATTACATCTACTTTTTGTACAGTTATTGGCGAGCCGAACAAAGGAACTTTTTTGTCTCTTACAAGACAGGTAATTTGTTTTATTCCGTTGATGTTGTTGTTCCCGGCAGTATTTAGTTATTTGGGTGGTGCATCTTATGGAATTGAAGGTGTTATGTATGTAGCTCCGGTCTCGGATTTTCTGGCGGCGGTATTGTCACTAATCGTTATAAAGAAGGTATTTAAAAAATTAGGATAATTATTTACAGATAAAGCTCTCTAGTGTAAAATATAAATATAAAAATAAAGAAAAGGGGAGCGAAAGAATGATTCAAAAGAGAAGCATTGGCATGTGTATTGTTTTAAGCATTATTACATGTGGTATTTATGGTTTGTATTGGCTTGTAGTTCTGACAGACGACACCAACAGAATGTTGGAAGATGCACAGAACGAAACATCCGGAGGTATGGCACTTTTATTTACAATTATTACCTGTAATATTTATGGTCTGTACTGGATGTACAAACAAGGTGAAAAGATTGACAGAATCAAGACTGCAAGAGGGATTCCTTCGAGCAACACAGGTATTTTATATCTGATATTAAGTTTCTTTGGTCTATCAATTATCTCATATGCATTGATGCAAAATGAGTTAAATAGCATTGCATAAGCACATTATGAAAAAACAGTATATATTGGAGTTGTGAGCAATTCCATATATACTGTTTTTTTGTGATTTATATTTTCTTGGAAAATTTCCTTATTTTTACTGTACAAAATGGAATATATTGTGCTATAATTCAAAAGGTGGACACAAGATATAGTGTTTTGGCAAAATGATACATATTTTGCAGACTGCCTGGATTTAGGGCAGATGCACAAAAATTATATATTTATTAAGGATTATTGCATCAAAAAAAGGAGAGGAAAAAATGGATGTAAAAGTACAGAAGGTCATTAAGAGAAATGGGGAAGAGGTATCGTTTGACGTTAATAAGATTCTTAACGCTATCAGAGCTGCAAACAAGGAGATTGAGCCGATTTATAAGCTGAACGAATATCAGATTGCAGCTGTTGGAAAAAATGTTACAGCACAGATTGAAGCTGCACAGCACGCTGTATCAGTGGAAGATATTCAGGATATGGTAGAACGTGGAATTATGGAAATGCGTGGTTATGAAGTGGCACAGAAGTATGTAAGATATCGCTATGTACGTGAATTAGCCCGTAAATCAAATACAACTGACGAAGGAATTTTGGCTCTGATTGAACAGTTGAATGAAGAAGTAAAGCAGGAAAACTCTAATAAGAACCCTACGATTAACTCTACACAGAGAGACTATATGGCTGGAGAGGTCAGCAAAGACTTAACAAAACGTATTTTACTTCCAGAGGAAATAGTACAGGCTCATGAGCAGGGAATTATTCATTTTCATGATTCGGACTATTTTGCCCAGAAAGAGCACAACTGTGATTTGATTAATTTAGAGGATATGCTTCAGAATGGCACATGTATTTCTGAAACAAAGATAGATAAACCGCATAGTTTTTATACAGCGTGTAATGTAACGACACAGATTGTAGCACAGGTTGCAAGCAATCAGTATGGCGGTCAGTCTTTTTCATTAGCGCATTTAGCACCTTTTGTTCAGGTTAGTCGTGAAAAGATTACTAAGGAAGTACTGGCTGAGCAGGAAGAAATCGGTGTACAGTATACAGAGGAGCAGGTAAAGAAGATTGTTGAAAGAAGATTAAAGGATGAAATCAACAGAGGTATTCAGACGATTCAGTATCAGTTGATTACATTAATGACATGTAATGGTCAGGCACCGTTTGTTACAATGTTTATGTATCTTGATGAAGTTCCGGCAGGTCAGACAAGAGATGACCTTGCAATGATTATAGAGGAAGCATTAAAGCAGCGTATGCAGGGCGTAAAGAATGAAAAAGGCGTATGGATTACACCGGCGTTTCCAAAGATTATCTATGTTTTAGATGAGGATAATGTAACACCGGATTCGCAGTATTGGCATATAACAGAATTAGCTGCAAAATGTACAGCGAAAAGAATGGTTCCGGATTATATATCTGCAAAGGTTATGAAGGAAATGAAAAATGGAAACGTATATACATGTATGGGATGCCGTTCTTTCCTTACAGTAGAAGACAGCCAGCGAAATGCTGACGGCAGCCACAAGTTTTATGGACGTTTCAATCAGGGAGTTGTTACGATTAACTTAGTAGATGTAGCATGTTCTTCCAATGGAGATATGGACTTGTTCTGGAAGATATTAGATGAGAGATTGGAGCTTTGTCACAGAGCATTGAGATGCAGACATGAGAGACTGCTTGGAACACCATCAGATGTGGCACCGATTCTCTGGCAGAATGGAGCATTGGCACGCCTGAAGAAGGGTGAAACTATTGACAAATTATTATACAATGGATATTCAACTATTTCTCTTGGTTATGCAGGACTTTATGAGATGTGTGTAAGAATGACTGGAAAGTCTCATACAGACCCAGAGGCAAAACCATTTGCAATTAAGGTTATGCAGCGACTGAATGACAAGTGCAAAGAATGGAAGGAAGCAGAGAATATCAGTTATTCTGTATATGGAACACCGATGGAATCTACTACATATAAGTTCTCAAAATGTTTACAGAAGAGATTTGGTGTAATACAGGGGGTTACAGATAAGAATTATATTACAAATAGTTATCATGTGCATGTAACAGAAGAAATTGATGCATTCAGTAAATTGAAATTCGAATCAGATTTTCAGAAATTATCACCGGGTGGAGCTATCAGTTATGTAGAAGTTCCAAATCTTCAGGATAATATCGAAGCAGTTATTGAAGTGATGAAGTTTATTTATGACAATATCATGTATGCAGAGTTGAATACGAAGTCAGATTATTGCGAATGTTGTGGATATAATGGAGAAATACAGATTATCTCTGATGAAGAATCAGGCAAACTTGTTTGGGAATGCCCAAGCTGTGGTAACAGAAATCAGGATAAGATGAGTGTAGCCAGAAGAACCTGTGGATATATTGGAACACAGTTCTGGAATCAGGGAAGGACACAGGAGATTAAAGAGAGAGTGCTGCATTTATAAGATACAGAACAATAGGATTTAATAATAGTTTCTAGTGAATAATAATGCTAGAAACTATTATTATACCAATTTTTAAGGCAGGATTGTTTGGCGATGATAAAGTGAATTGGGTATAATTAGTAAAAAGAGAAAAGGAGTGATGATAGATAAAGTTGAAAAAGTATGTAATGTTGTCTGTCATTTTTAGTTTTATAATAGTAGCAAGTGGATGTGCGAGATCAGTAAATAAGTTAAATGAGCAGGAAAGAGATTATAGTGTGGCAGTAATGCGAACACCAAAAACTGATAGTTTATTTAGAAAAACAAAAATAGAGCTATATGACAAAGACTTAAAGTTAATCAAAGTGAACAAGTATTTATATGGAGGTGTTGGTAGAACAAATTGGGGATTGCCTTTTAAAGAAGGAAAATATGTTTACGAATTAAGCCTTGGTTATGGAGTAGATGAAGAAGACTGCAAGGTTTTACAGTTGAATAGTAAAAATGGAAAAATTAAAGAATATAAAGTGTGCAAACATGTAAATGACATATATGTTGATGGAAGATACATATATGGAATCGCTAATCTTAATGGAGACACAACAGTTAGTAGAACAACCATTAAAGACAACAAAATAGAAGAAATAGAAGTGAAAAATGAGATGTGTATGGAATGCTGCATATATAATGGGGTTTTATACAGATTAACGGATTGGAAAAATGGAAGAATATTTTTAGCCGAAGTTGATTTTGACGAGAAAGGCGCATCAGTTAATAAAATAGAATTGACGAAATATATTGACGAAGATACAGAGCCTTCATCATTTTATGACTACAAGGATAAGCTTTATGTACCTGCTAAGGAAAATTTGCTGTGCATTAAAAATAATAAAGTTAAGAAAACTAAAATAAAAGTTTTAGATAATACAAATCCACGATTATTAAAAGGTGTAGGAAAGTATTTGTACATGGCAGTATCCTCATTGTTTGCAGAAAATGATAATTCAAAAATTATTAAATACAATATGGATTCGGATAAAATTGAAGCAGAATATAATATTAATTCATGCATTCTTCAGTTTGATGTTGTAGGAACTGACTTGTATGTTATAAATTTTGATAATGAATTAGTAAAATATAAAATAGAAAAGGGAAATTTAATAGAAAAAAATAAAATAGAACTAGAAGTGGGAGACGAAGAATATTTATCAGCTATGTATGCAAAATAAAAAGGCGATTTGATTAAGAATTGAATATTTAAGTAAGATGTGAAAAGGGTTAAGGGATAAAAATGATTTGGTTCCTTAGTCCCTTTTTTATTGAATAATGTTTTGTTGGTAAAAGAAGATAGAGTAATTAATCAAATCATAAATTGGTTTAAGACAATGAATTTTTTAATATTGTTTTTTTGTAATAAAATTGTTTCATTCTTGCTTTTGAAATGTTATAATAATATTTAGTTTTTAAGTACGGGGAAAAAATATGATAATTAAACATTTAAAGGAACACTTTTTTAAGGAGTTAACCAAAGAAGAACACTTGGAAAAGATAAAGGAGGGGGCATTACCATATAACCGCTTAATGTCATATTATAAGTGTGCCATTATGGAAGTGGAAACGAAATTTAAAGTTTTAAATGAGCAGTTTTCTTTGAAATATGATGAAAATCCTATTGAAACGATAAAGTCCAGATTGAAATCTCCCGATAGTATTATGAAGAAAATGAAAAAAAAAGGGAATACCTATGAACACGGATGCTATTGAAGAGCATATAACGGACATCGCAGGAATCAGAATTATCTGTTCTTTTGAAGAAGATATTTATAAGATGGCAAAACTTTTGCTGCAGCAGGATGATGTAACTTTAATAGAACAGAAGGACTATATTGCAAGTCCAAAAGAAAGCGGGTATAGAAGTCTTCATCTAATTGTAGAGGTACCGATTTTTCTGGAGGATGAAAAACGTCCAATGAAAGTTGAAGTACAGTTTCGAACAATAGCTATGGATTTTTGGGCAAGTCTGGAACACAAATTGAGATATAAAAAAGACATTAATCCTGAGTTAATGGAACAATTGGCGAAAGATCTGACAGAATGTGCAGAGCAAAGTGCAGATTTAGATCATCGAATGGAAGCCATTAGAAAAAGAATCAAAAAGAAAAAATAGATATAAAAGAAGATTAAAATATTCTAAATGAAAGGTTATGGGATGAACGGATTATCATTTTATCAGGAGAGATTAAAAGACGAAAAGGCAGTCTATTTTACTGAAGAGTATTATGATATTAAGAGGGATGGGACTGTAGATGTCAGTGAACAGTTACAGAAAGCTATTTATTCTGTTGTAGAGCAGCAGGGTTACGGTGTTCTTTTTGTGCCGGAAGGAAAATACCTACTCAGCAGGACAATCTATATGCCAAAGGCAGTAAGAATGATTGGATATGGAAAGAACAGACCGGAGTTTATTTTAAAAGACAATGCAGATGGTTTTGATATACCTCATCCTAAGCAGAAAGGTGGATTTAAATATCTGTTCTGGTTTACCAATATGATGCAGGAGGATGAAAATCTTATTGAGGATGCGAATCCGGGGACTTTTTATAGTGCGATATCCAATATCAACGTAAGAATGGGAAAAGGAAATCCTTATGGAGTAGCATTTCGTACACATTATGCCCAGCACTGTTTTATTAACCATATTGATATTTACGTGGAGTCCGGAATGGCTGGAATCTATGATGTAGGTAACGAGATGGAAGACATTTATATTAATGGTGGGCAGTATGGAATTATTACGACAAAATGTTCACCGGGCTGGCCCTTTGTTATGGTAGATACCAGATTTTGTGGACAGAAAGCCGCTGCCATAAAAACAAGAGAAGCCGGACTTAATATTATCAGGACTCATAGTGTCAATACATCAAAGTTTATTGATGTGGAAGAAGGATATTTTGAAAAGCTTATTATTGAAGATTCCGTTTTTGAGAATATGGATATTTTGTTAGATATTGCTCAGGAAAAAAACGAACTTACCCAGATTAACGTAAAGAACTGTTATTTGAAGACAGTAGAAAATATTGTAAGGTTTAAAGATACAGACAAGAAAATTGGCAGTGAAGATAATCCATGCAAATTAGAAAAATATATACATGGCGTGGTGGTCAGCGATGAAAATCCGGAAAAACAGTTTCATGATGAGATATACCGTTATTCCAGAGAGATTGATTATGATATTTTAAAAACAGATTTGCCTGCACTTTCTCCGATGGAGCGGTGGATAAATGCGAAGAAAGCAGGGTTGCAGGGAGATGGGGTTACGGATGATACAGCAGCACTAAAAGCAGCCATAGAAAAGTATGAAGTAATTTATTTTCCACAAGGGGAATATATCCTTACAGATACGATTGCACTAAAAGAAAATACTGTTTTCATTGGAATGAATCCGGCTTCAACACAGTTGATATTAAAAGAAAATGCAGAGAAATTTACAGGTTTTGGAAAGGTCAGACCGTTTATTAAGACATCTAAAAAGAAAAATATTATGTTTGGACTGGGAGTGAACACAGGAGGGAAAAACCCGAGAGCCTGCGGCGTATACTGGCAGGCAGACAAGGAATCCTATATGAATGATGTGAAGTTTTTCGGAGGTCATGGAAATCTGGTAAAAGGAACAGGTGCATTTGAAATGCCTTATGATGAAGGCAGGGCAAGAGATGCAAGATTAGACAGAATCTGGGATTATCAATATCCAAGCCTTTTTATAGACGGCGGAGGCGGTATATTTAAAGATATCTGGTCTGCCAGTCCATATGTGACAGCGGGAGTGAAAATACAGAATACAGAGGTTCCTACAAAGATATACTGTTTATCGTTGGAACATCATGCACGATGTGAAATCAGAATGATAAATGCAAAAAACATTACGATATATGGATTTCAGAGCGAAGAGGAAAAGGCAGAAGGAGAGTTTGCTCTCCCGATAGAACTTCACAATTGTGAAAATATTACATTTGCATCAACCTATTGTTTTAGAACTGTATTTGTACAAAAACCATTTCCTTATTGTGTGAAAATATGGGATTGTAAAGACATCAGGTTTTTAAATGTACATAATTATTCTCAGATGAAATACACAATAGACAATTTTTTACTGGATGTGAATTCAGGTACAGAAATAAGACCTTGGCAGGCTTCACGCATTGAGATAAAAGGAAATGCAGATAAAAAACAAAGACTGAAAACAGAGACCGGAGAAGAAGACAAAAATAAATACAGTGTGGAGTTATTATATTCAGGATTTCGGTTCGCAGATGGCGGGTGTTGTGATGGAAGAGGAAATTTTTATTTTCTGGACAGTATGGATAAGAAAGTTTACCGTCTTGATGGAAAATCACTGAAACTTTCCATGATTTTTGAATCTCCATTTAAAATTAATTCTCTTGGATTTGATACGAGAGACAATATCATTGTAATTGGTGAGTATTCTATTCCAATGGAAGCTACATTAAATGGAAAAGAGATTGTGAACCAGCTTCCACCGGATAGTTTTGGTACTTCTTATGGATTTTGGTATGACAATCGTGCAAGTGTTGTAGCATTTACGATAGATAAAGACGGCAATATTGAAAGACTGGAGAAGATAAATATCGGAGATGTGGAACCGGAGCGGGTATTGTATCCGGGAAACCGTTGGAGAGACAGTACAGATTTTGGCGAGGTGTGTGAGTATAATCCAAGAAAAGCATTTATTGCACCGGATGGCTCTACGATAATACCATGTCATTACGATTTGATTCGTGCCAATAATCTTTCAAGATCAAAGCCGGGACGCAAGTTGTATTCTGTCGATGAGATGTACAAGCGTGTCTGGCAGTGTGACATTACAAAAGAAGGGATACTGACGAATCCGGTGCCGATTATAGAAGAAGGGGATTTTAAGGTTCGTAAGTTTAACCATAAAATATATGTAGGAGATGACAATATCAAAGTGTACGAAAATGGTAAGTTGTCAGAGACGATCTGTCTTCCAGAGCGTCCTACTACTTTTGATTTTGGAGGCGAAAAACGAAATAATTTGATTGTAACTACAAGGCATGCAGTATATTTAGTTAAGAAATGTTAGAAGGAGAAAGACATGAGAAAATATTTAATTGCAACCATAATCATATTGATGGCAGCCATGTGCTTTGGCTGTGATAGCGGTAAAACAGATAATAAAAAAACTACTGTTATTTCAGATGAAAAGACAGGAAATCAAATAAAGTATATTACTGATGGTGATGCGGTAACAGATGATGCTGTTTTAGGAAAAAATGTTTATGTTTTTGATACAGAAGACAAAGCAGAAGACATACAAAGTAAAGTGACAGAGATTTTTAAAAAACAGGAGACAAACCAGTTTGGTGACGAAAGATATGCTCTTTTATTCAAGCCGGGTACATATGATAAGTCGTTGCTTGTAAATGTGGGATACTACACGCAGGCAGCAGGTCTTGGCATTTCACCGAAAGATACAAATATCAATAAACTCTGGGTAGATGCAAACTGGATGTATCACAATGCTACATGCAATTTCTGGAGAAGTGCAGAAAATTTTAGTATCAATGAATATTGTATGTGGGCAAATTCTCAGGCAGTTTCCCTAAGGAGAGTAAATTCCAGTGATGGAATTGTTTTAAGTGACGGAGAGGGATGGTCCAGTGGTGGATTTATTGCAGATTCTAATTTTGACGGAATGGTTTCATCCGGCTCCCAACAGCAGTATTTATGTAGAAATAATCAATGGAGATTCTGGGAAAATGGCGTATGGAACATGGTATTTGTGGGAGAGGACCCGTCAAGCATACCATCAGGCGTTTGGCCGTATGCCCCTTATACTACGGTAAAACAGGCACCAAAGGTTCAGGAAAAACCATATATCTGTTATGATGAAAAAAATGGCTATGGTATTATGGTTCCGGAAATCAGAAAGGATGCACAGGGAATATCATGGAAAGATGGAGTAAAAGGAACATTTTATAGCTTAAACACATTTTATATAGCAAATCCAAAGGATAATGCTGATACTATCAACAAGGCATTAGAAAGTGGAAAACATATTTTATTTACACCGGGTATTTATAAGTTAGAAAAGGCATTAAAAGTGTCTAAGGAAAATACAATTATGTATGGAATGGGATTGGCTACGCTTGAGGCGGCAGATGGAAATGCATGTATGGAAATTGCGGATGTCGATGGCATTAAGGTTTGCGGGCTCTTATTCGATGCAGGAGAAAAAGAATCAGAAACTCTTTTGAGAATAGGAGAAGAGAAAACAGATGTATCTCATGCAGATAATCCTCTATGTTTCAGTGATGTTTACTTTAGAGTAGGCGGTGGAAAATATGCAGGAAAGGTTAAGACCTGTGTTATTGTAAACAGCAATGATGTAATAGGAGACAATTTCTGGGTATGGCGGGCTGACCACAGTACGAATGTAGGATGGGATGTCAACACTGCTCCAAATGGCATTATTATTAATGGAGATAATGCCATTATGTATGGATTATTTGTAGAACATTTTCAGGAGTATCAGACAATTTGGAATGGTGACAATGGAAAATTATATTTCTATCAGAGTGAAATGCCATATGATGCACCAAAGCAGAAAGCATATATGAGCCATGATGGTCAAGTGAAAGGGTATGCATCCATTAAAGTAGATGATGGTGTAAACAAATTTGAAAGTTATGGTATCGGTGCTTATTGTTATAACAGAGATGCAGATATAGAGATTTTCAGTGCCGTAGAAGTACCCGATAAGAAGGGGGTAAAATTACATAATACATGTACTGTAAAATTAAACGGAAATGGAAAGATTTTGCATGTTATCAATGATAAAGGTGATGCTACAGAATTTGGTGGAAATGCATCCCGTATTATGGAATATGAAAATGGATTGATACAATAAGGTGTTTATTAATTAAAAGTTGAATTTTGCAAATATAAGGAGGTTGAAATGATATTACAAGAAACTTACACATTGGCAAATGGGGTGAAGATTCCGAAGATTGGGCTTGGTACATGGCAGATACCGGACGGAGAAGATACATATAATTCGGTAATGTTTGCACTAAAAAACGGTTATCGTCATATTGATACTGCGAAAGCGTATGGAAATGAGGCAAGCGTAGGAAGAGCAATAAAGGATTTCGGAATTGCAAGAGAAGATATCTTTGTGACAACAAAACTTCCGGCAGAATGCAAAGGATATGATATTGCAAAAAAATGTTTTGAGGAGTCATTGTCAGATTTAGGACTTGGATATATTGATTTGTATTTGATTCACGCACCATGGCCATGGGACAAAATGGGAATGGACTGCACAGAAGGAAATATTGAAAGTTGGAAAGCTTTAGAAGAAATATACGAGAGTGGAAAAGCAAGAGCGATTGGAATTTCCAATTTTGCACCGGAGCATATACAGCCGATACTGGATAATTGTAAGGTAGTTCCTATGGTAGACCAGATAAGTTTTCATGTAGGAAACAGACAGGAGCATATTGTAGCAAAATGTAAGGAGAACAATATACAGTTGATGGCATACTCACCATTGGCTACAGGTGGGTTGGTAAATGATGAGTATGTTGCAAAGATTGCTGAGAAATACAATGCAACAATTCCACAGATTTGCGTGAGATATTGTATCCAGAAAGGTGCAGTAGCAATTCCGAAATCAACAAAAGAAGAGAGAATTATTTCAAACGTACAGGTTGATTTTGAAATTAGTGACGAGGATATGGCATATCTGGATAAAAAATAAGGTATCTCATGGTATAGATAGTATTTTATTCGTATTAAAATATGAATTATATTTATCTAATAAAGAAGAATTACAAAAATTAGTTGATAATATTTTAGAAAAAAGATAAAAAAAGGGGCTATCGTACTAGAGTTTTTAGTGTGATATGCCCCTTGTATGTATTTTTAGAGATTTTACAATATGTTGTTTTTATACTGTCCAGCCGCCATCTAAGGTGATAATCTGACCGGTCATGTATGGGCTGGCTGTAAGGAGAGCACAGACGGTCTTTGCAACGTCAGCCGGTGTTCCGAGACGTCCGGCAGGAATCTCGTCTACAATTTGTTTTACATCTTCGTCGGTTAGGTGAGCGTTCATTTTCGTGTCAATAATGCCACAGGCAATAGCATTTACCTGAATATTGGAAGGAGCCAGTTCTTTGGCAAGCGCTTTGGTAAATGTATTGACGGCCCCCTTTGTTGCAGAGTATGCTGTCTCGCAGGAAGCTCCGCAGCTTCCCCAGACAGAAGAAATATTAATGATTTTCCCACTACCTTCTTTCAAAAAGACTGGAATTACTGCCTGACTAAGAGAAATGGCAGATGTAACATTTGTATTCCATATATTGTTCCAGGATTCTCGTGTCAAATCCTGTAGTAATCCGATAATAGAAATACCTGCATTATTAATTAAAACCTCTACCTGAAATTGTTTTTCTTCTATATAAGTAAGTAAACTTTTTGCAGTATCAAAATCTGATAAATCACACTGAAAAGGAAAAAAATTATTTCCAAGCCGCAGAGCCAATTCGTCAATAGATTTTTCGTTGCTGTAATAAGTACCTATCACAGAATAGCCCTGAGTTATTAATAGTTCTGAAATGGCGGCTCCAATTTCCCCTGAAGCGCCGGTTACGATTGCTGATTTTTTCATGATAATCTCCCATTAAGTGTTTCAACAAAAAATAATATTCTACGTATAAAATACCATAGATAAAAAAGAATTGCTACAAGATGATAATAAAACTGGTTGACATAGTTTGTCTGCAATGTTATGATTGTAATAAATTTGTAACATTTAGGCTATAAAAATAAATAACGGAGGCGTATAAAAATGAGACGCTATAATGTGGAGAAAATTATTAGTGGAGTGCTTACAGTAGTGATGACTACAACACTTGCACAGCCAGTGTTTGCAGAAGAATTAAATACTGAAATACCAAGCGCAGGTGCTACTGTTGCGATAGAAGAATATATAAATAATGTTGGAAGTGAAGAAGACTTGTCAAAATATCTTCCGGCGCCGGAGCAGAAAACACAGCCTGTACAAAAGGTAGAAAACAAAAACGAAAGCAAAGAAAGTAAGATGTTTTCAGATATTGCCATTGCCCGTGTGAGTGGTGGTCGGGAAGATTATGTAAACGTCAGGAAAAAGCCGAATGCAAAGTCAAAACGTGTAGGTAAAATTTACAATAATTGTGGTGCAAGAATTGTTGAAACCACAAAAAGCGGATGGTACAAAATTGTATCAGGAAATTGCAGAGGATATATTAAAGCAGAATATTTTGTGACAGGAAAAAAAGCACAGTCAAATGCATTAGATAACGGATATGTATTTGCCAATGTAAAAGATTCCGGGGTACATGTAAGAAAATCAGCCAATACTAAGGGAAGTATTGTAACGAACGTTTACCACAATGAAAATTATGTTATTAAAAAATTCAGTGATGATGGTAAATGGGTAAAAGTGAAAATCGGCGATGGTGTCAGTGGCTGGGTATCTTCCGATTATGTAAAAGTAAGTGTAGATATGGAAACAGCAATCACCAATGCTGAAGAGAAAGCAAAGATTAAAGCACAGAAAGAACAGGAAGAAAGAGAACGACAGGCACAGTTAGCAGCAGAGGCTGAACAGAATAAGCAGTCTGATAACAATGATGAGCCGGCTCAGAACAGTAATATAAACGCAAACAACAACAGCAATAATAGTAATAATACATATACACCACCAAAGACAAATACACCAAAGCCAACATCGAAGCCATCTTATGGCAATGCATCAGGTTCCGGTGCGTCAGCGGTCGTAGCATATGCAAAACAGTTCCTTGGAAATCCATACGTATATGGAGGTTCCAGTTTAACAAACGGAACAGATTGTTCAGGGTTTACAATGTCAGTGTATGCACATTTTGGCTATTCATTAAACCGTTCATCTTATACTCAGGTATATAATGGAAGAGCAGTTTCTATGAGTGCATTATTACCGGGAGACTTGTTATTCTACAAATATAACAGTTCTACAATCAGCCATGTAGCTATGTATATTGGCGGTGGACAGATTATACATGCGTCAACACCATCTACAGGTATTATTATCAGTGGAATGGGTTCACCATGTGCGGCTAGAAGAATTATAAATTAAAAAACAAATATAAAAAAAGCTATTATGATGAAACCACTTTCATTGTGATAGTTTTTTCTTATTTTATACGTATATATTTCAATATGTTGTCAAGAACTTATGTAGAAAATGCACAATTTCATTACATGTTTACAAAACATTTGTTCTTTTTTGATTCGACAAAGATTTACATAAAAAAACACGAAAAAAGGTTAACAATGTTAATAACTCGGTTAATAACCCATATTTTCGAGAAAAATTGCAGAAAAAAATATGTTAATAACTTGAGTTTAACACAATTATGTCAATATTCGTCGAAAAAGGAAAAAAGGCATAATATTGTGTAAATTGCACAATAACTTAGTTAAAAATATAACTAATGAAAATTTTGTGTTTTTCATTGTTAAACATATGCAGAGTATGGTATAATTTAGGTACTAGATAAGGAAAGGAAGTGGTACCATGAAAATTAAAATTTTCGGAAAAAATATTGAAGTTACAGAAGGCATCAAAAGTGCTATTGATGAGAAACTAGGTAAGTTGGACAAGTACTTTGCAGAAGAGATTAGAGCAGATGTAACTCTCAGCGTGAACCGAAACGATCACAAGGTGGAGGTAACAATTCCTGTAAAAGGCAATATTATTAGAGCGGAAGAGATTAGTGAAGATATGTATGCTTCTATTGACATGGTTGAGGAGACAATAGAGCGTCAGTTAGTAAAGTATAAGAACAAACTGATTGATAAGAAAAAATCATATCGAGATAATTTTACAGCGGACTATATTGATGCTGATTATGAGGATGACGAGGATGCAGTTAAGATTGTAAGAACCAAAAGTTTTGGTGTAAAACCTATGGATGCAGAAGAGGCTTGTGTACAAATGGAATTATTAGGACATAACTTCTTTGTTTTCTTAAATGCAGATACAGATGAAGTAAATGTAGTTTACAAGAGAAAAGGTGGAACATACGGATTAATTGAACCGATTTTCGACTAAAAGAATATTTATAAGGTGGTGCTAAAATGGCACCGCCTTTTTTCTTTTTATAGTAAATTTATGCTTGTTCATGGAAAGTTTACAATATTTACAATAATATAAAATCTAAGATGTTGAATTACTATGACGAAAATGGTAATATATTGATTAGCGTGTGAAATAGATTTCACAAATATATTAGAGGAGATTACCATGAGTGTAATTAGTAAGATTATAGGAACACATAGTGAGCGTGAATTAAAAAGACATAATGGGACTTTAGAAAAAGTTCTTGCATTTAAACCGGAAATGGAAAAGCTTTCTGAGGAACAGATGAAAGCAAAAACGGAAGAGTTTAAGAAGAGATTAAAAGAGGGCGAGACATTAGATGATATTTTGCCGGAGGCATTTGCTTTGGTTAGAGAAGCAACAAAAAGAACTCTTGGGACAGAACATTATCCATGCCAGATTTTAGGTGGAATTATCCTTCATGAAGGTCGAATCGCAGAGATGAAAACAGGTGAAGGTAAGACACAGACATGTTTACTTCCTGCATATCTGAATGCATTAGAAGGAAAAGGTGTTCATATTGTAACAGTTAATGAGTACCTTGCTACCCGTGATGCGGAATGGATGGGACAGGTTCACAGATATCTGGGGCTTTCCGTCGGCTGTGTGCTGGCAGATATGGAACACGAGGACAAGAAGGCAGCATATGACTGTGATATCACATATATTACAAATAATGAACTGGGATTTGATTATCTGCGAGACAATATGGTTGTCTACAAAGAACAATTGGTTCAGCGTGGATTATCATACTGTATTATTGATGAGGTCGATTCCGTTTTAATTGATGAGGCAAGAACTCCTTTGATTATTTCGGGACAGAGTGGAAAGTCTACGAAGTTATATGAAATGTGTGACATTCTGGCAAGACAGATGGAGCGTGGTACTGCAAATCCTGAACTTAGTAAAATGGATGCCATTATGGGTGTTGATATAGAAGAAGATGGAGATTTCCTTGTAAACGAAAAGGACAAGATTGTCACACTGACACAGGATGGTATTGCAAAGGTTGAAAAGTTTTTCCATATTGACAATTATGCGGATGCAGAGAATCTTGAGTTACAGCACAATGTGATTTTGGCTCTGCGTGCACATAACCTGATGCATAGAGATCAGGATTATGTAGTAAAGGACAATGAGGTTTTAATTGTAGATGAGTTTACCGGACGTATTATGCCGGGTAGAAGATACTCTGATGGATTACATCAGGCGATTGAAGCAAAAGAGCATGTAAAGGTAAACCGTGAAAGCAAAACTCTTGCTACAATTACATTTCAGAATTTCTTTAATAAGTATGAAAAGAAAGCAGGTATGACAGGTACCGCTTTAACAGAGGAAAAAGAATTCAGAGATATCTACAGTATGGATGTTGTTGAAATTCCAACAAACAAACCAATTGCAAGAATTGATAAAAATGATGCTGTATTTAAGACAAAACGTGGCAAATTAAATGCAGTGGCAAATGAAATAGAAGAGGCATACAAAAAGGGACAGCCCGTATTGGTAGGTACAATCAATATTGATTCTTCAGAAGAGATTAGTACAGTGTTAAAAAAACGTGGTATTCCACATAAGGTATTGAATGCGAAGTTCCATGAGATGGAGGCTGAAATCGTAGCAGAGGCTGGACGCCATGGGGCAGTAACGATTGCCACAAATATGGCTGGTCGTGGTACTGATATTAAACTTGATGAAGAGGCAAAGGCAGCAGGTGGATTAAAGATTGTTGGTACAGAGAGACATGAATCCAGACGTATTGATAATCAGCTGCGTGGTCGTTCCGGTCGTCAGGGAGATGTCGGTGAATCAAAATTCTTTATCTCTTTAGAAGATGATATTATGAGATTATTTGCTTCTGAAAAATTGATGTCAATCTTTAATGCACTGGGAGTTCCGGAAGACGAAGAATTACACCATAAATCTCTTACCAACACAATCGAAAGAGCACAGAAGAAGATTGAAGGAAATAATTTTGGTATTAGAAAGAACCTTATGGAATATGATAAGGTAAACAATGACCAGAGAGAAATAATTTATGCAGAAAGAGCAAGAGTGCTCAATGGCGAAAATATGAGAGATGCCATTATCAAAATGGTAAATGAAGTCATTGAATCTCAGGTAGATATGTTCATCCGTGATGACCAACAGGCAAAGGACTGGGATTTGGCAGGACTTGCTCAGTCATTATTTGAAATTATTCCTTTTAAACTTTCTATGAAACAGGAAGAAATGGAAGACTTAAATAAATCTGAATTTAAACAGATGTTAAAAGAAGAAGCATTGAAATTATACGAGGCAAAGGAAGCAGAATTCCCAGAGCCGGAACATATCAGAGAGTTGGAAAGAATTGTTCTTTTGAAAGTTATTGATAGAAAGTGGATGGATCACTTAGATGACATGGAACAGTTAAAGCAGGGAATCGGGCTTATGGCTTATGGTCAGAAGGATCCTGCGATTGAGTATAAGATTCAGGGCTTTGAGATGTTTGGATTTATGATTGAAAACATTAAGATAGACACAGTAAAGACTTTGTATCATATTCAGGTGGAGCAGAATGTAGAGCGTGAAGAGGTAGCAAAGGTTACCGGAACGAACAAGGATGATGACAGCGGAGTGAAAAAGCCAAAGCAGAGAGAAGAGGCAAAAGTTTATCCAAACGATCCATGTCCTTGTGGAAGTGGTAAAAAGTATAAAAATTGCTGTGGCAGAAAAGCATAAGTGAATTTGTGTTTTTTATAAAATAAATAAAGGTGTTGCCGTACAAAGAAAATATTTCGTGCGACAGCACCTTTTTGAAGATTAATGTTGAGGTATTTTTGTGGTTGAATTAGAGCAGTACAAATACGAATGGAGTCAATATGAAAGCATGGTAAAGGAATTAGCAGATTCGTTTCATATTGATATCAGACAGGCGAGAATTGAAGAAATTGAACAGATGATGGAAGAGGCAGGATTTTGGGACAATATAGAAAAATCAAGCGAAATCATGAAAGAGTTAAAAATGCTCAAAGGCAGTCTGGAATTGATTGACCATCTTCAGAGTCAGTATGAAGACTTAGGTGTTTTAATAGAGATGGGTAATGAAGAAGAAGATCCGGATATGGTGGAAGAGGTGGAAGCAGAGTGGAAAGCCTTTGTAAAACAATTTGATAAGGTAAAAATTGAGACGCTTCTTTCCGGTAACTATGATAAATGTAATGCGGTTCTGAAGATTAATGCAGGTGCAGGAGGAACAGAGTCCTGTGACTGGGCAAATATGCTTTATCGTATGTTTAACAGATGGGCAGAATCAAAGGGATATAAAACAGAGGTTCTTGATTTTCTGGACGGTGATGAGGCTGGACTCAAATCAATTACATTTCAGGTATCCGGGGAAAATGCCTATGGTTATTTGAAATCAGAAAAGGGAGTACACAGACTGGTAAGAATCTCTCCGTTTAATGCGGCAGGAAAGAGGCAGACATCATTTGCATCTCTAGATGTTATGCCGGATATTGAGGAGGATTTGGATGTAGAAATCAGTGATGATGATATTAGAATTGATACCTATCGTTCCAGTGGGGCCGGTGGACAGCATATTAATAAAACATCATCAGCCATTCGTATTACTCATTTTCCAACAGGTATTGTCGTTCAATGCCAGAATGAACGTTCCCAGCTGCAGAATAAAGACAGGGCAATGAAGATGTTAAAATCAAAGTTGTATATATTAAAGAAACAAGAAGAGGAAGAAAAGCGTTCCGGTATCAGAGGTGAGGTAAAGGAGATTGGCTGGGGAAATCAGATTCGTTCCTATGTTATGCAGCCATATACTATGGTGAAAGACCATAGGACAAATGAAGAGGTTGCAGATGTGAGCAAAGTATTGGATGGATATCTGGATCCGTTTATTAATGCTTACCTGAAATGGATAAATCTTGATAAAGATAATGAAATTAGTTGATAATTGTATGTAACCATGCTAAAATCTACAAGTATAATTTTTAAAGGGAGTTGAAATACTCTTTCATATGACATTAGGAGGAGAATATGATTAAAGTTGCAATATTAGGATATGGAACTGTGGGTTCAGGAGTATTTGAAATAATAAATGAGAATAAGGATTTAATTACAGCCAATGCAGGAGAGGAAATTGAAGTTAAGTATGTGCTTGACTTAAGAGATTTTCCTGGCGACCCTTGTGAGAGTGTTTTGGTTCATGATTATAATGTGATATTAAACGATCCGGAAGTGGAAGTTGTTATCGAAGTTATGGGTGGACTAAAGCCTGCATATGATTTTGTAAAGTCAGCATTAGAAGCAGGAAAGAGTGTTTGTACATCAAACAAGGAATTGGTTGCAAAGTATGGAGCAGAATTAATCAAAATTGCTCAGTCAAATAATAGAAACTTCTTATTTGAAGCTGCCGTAGGTGGTGGTATTCCTATTATCCGTCCAATTAATATGCATATCACAGCAGATAAGATCTGTGAGATTACCGGAATATTAAATGGAACAACAAACTATATTCTCACAAAGATGGATAAAGAAGGTGCTGATTTTGACAGCACATTAAAGACGGCGCAGGATTTGGGATATGCAGAGCGTAACCCGGAAGCTGATATCGAAGGCTTTGATGCTGTAAGAAAGATTGCGATTCTGGCATCTCTTGCAAAAGGAAAGACAGTAGATTTTGAAGAAATTTATACAGAGGGTATTTCAAAAATCACAGCAACTGATTTTAAATATGCAAAGGCTATGGGACGTTCTATTAAATTACTTGGAAAGTGTAAAAATGAAGATGATGCAGTCGTTGCATCTGTTGCTCCAAGATTATTAGCACCGGATCATCCATTATACAATGTAAGTGATGTTGTCAATGGTATTCTGGTTCGTGGAAATATGGTAGGAGATTTAGTATTTATCGGCAGTGGAGCCGGTAAACTTCCAACAGCCAGTGCAGTTGTATCTGATGTGGTAGATAGCGTAAGACATCTCAATGTTTCAACAACGGTAATGTGGGATGAAGAAAAATTAGAGTTAGAGGATTTCGCACAGTCAAAGAAACAGTTCTTTGTAAGAGTGAATGTGTCAAAAGAAGAAGCAGAAGCAGTATTTGGAAATGTAGAATATGTTGATGCAGGAATTGAAGGAGAAATCGGATTTATCACATCGAAGATGAGCGAAGAAGATTTTGACGGAAAAGCAGACAAACTTGGAAAAGTTATAACAAGAATCAGAGTCGAGGCGTAAGCCGGCTCTGATTAGTTGCGTTTTAATATTATACATTATATAGCAGCGTAAGAATAGAATTCATAATATTTTATAAGTAGCATTGTAGCAGAATGGAGTAAAATATGAAATATATAGTTGTTTTAGGTGACGGTATGGCCGATGAACCAATTGAAGAATTGGGAGGAAGAACACCATTAGAATATGCAGATACACCAACCATGGATAAAATGTCAAAACAGGCAGAGGTTGGTTTAGTACATACAATACCGGAAGGAATGAGTCCTGGGAGTGATACAGCAAATTTATCTGTTTTAGGATATGATCCAAAAAGATATTATACAGGTCGTTCTCCATTGGAGGCATTAAGTATCGGTGTAGATATGAAATCTACAGATGTGGCACTCCGATGCAATATTGTGACTGTATCTACAGATGATTTACCATATGAAGAAAAGACGATTATAGATCACAGTTCCAGTGAAATCGGTACAGAAGATGCTGCTGTATTATTAGAAGCAGTACGCAAAGAGTTAGAAACAGATGTGTACAAATTTTATGTTGGAACCAGTTATAGGCATCTTACGATATGGGATCATGGAGAAGTTGTAACACTTACTCCACCTCATGATGTATTGGGACAGAAAATTGGACAGTATCTGCCACAGGATGAAATTCTTCGCAAGATGCAGGAGAAAAGTTATGAAATATTAGCAAATCATCCAATTAATATTGAGAGAATTAAGAAGGGATTAAATCCTGCAAATTCTTTATGGTTCTGGGGTGCCGGAACCAGACCTTGCGTAACTTCTTTTGAAGAGAAGAATCACAAAAAGGGTGCAATGATTTCAGCAGTAGACCTTTTAAAAGGAATTGCTATAGGAGCAGATATGAAAGTTCTTGAAGTAGAAGGTGCGAATGGCGGACTGGATACCAATTATGAGGGGAAGGCAGAAGCTGCAGTAGATGTTCTTCTGAATGAAGGATATGACATGGCGTATGTGCATGTAGAAGCCCCGGATGAAATGGGACATCAGGGAAGTGTAGAGAGAAAAATAAAGGCAATAGAAAATCTGGATTCCAGAGTTATTAAAGTGATAAAAGATGCATTGGACAAAGCAGGAGAGGATTACCGTATGCTTGTCATGCCGGATCATCCAACACCAATATGCGTGAGAACCCATACCAGCAATCCGGTTCCATATATGCTTTTTGACAGTACAGATATCAAAGAAAGCACATTGGATTATAATGAAAAATGTGGTAAGGAAAGCGGTTTGTTTATGGCAAATGGATATGAAATGATGAATTATTTACTATCAAAGTAGTTGACTTAATGCAGAATTTACATAAAATATAAGATGAAGCAATAGGAGGCAAAAAATGAAAGAGACAAAGGTTGTAAAATTTGGTGGAAGCTCGCTTGCTGATGCAAAGCAGTTTAAAAAAGTTGCGGATATTATATTAGAAGACCCGACAAGACGTTTCGTAGTAGCATCAGCACCGGGAAAGCGTTTTGTTGAAGATATAAAGGTTACAGATATGCTGTATAACTGTTATGAACTTGCATCAGAAGGAGAAGAGTTTGAGGAACAGTTTCAGTCGATAAAGGATAGATATAATGGAATTATTAAGGAACTGGGTCTTGCAGATTTTTCATTAGATGAAGATTTTGAGACAATCAAAGGTGCATTTTCACATATGGCGGGCAGAGATTATGCAGCCAGTCGTGGAGAGTTCTTGAATAGTAAAGTTTTGGCAAAATATTTAGGCTTTGATTTTATTGATGCAGCAAAATATATTTTCTTTGATGAGAGAGGAAATTTTGACTGGGATAAAACAGCAGAGAAATTAACTCCAAAACTTGCAAAGACAGAGTATGCGGTAATACCTGGATTCTATGGTTCTATGCCGAATGGGACAATTAAGACATTTTCCAGAGGCGGTTCAGATGTTACAGGTTCTATTGTGGCAAGAGCAGCAGATGCAAAGATTTATGAAAACTGGACAGATGTTAGTGGATTTTTAATTTGTGATCCTAGAATTATAAATAACCCGGAGGCAATTAATACAATTACCTATGCAGAACTCCGCGAACTTGCTTACATGGGAGCTACAGTTCTTCATGAGGATGCAATCTTTCCGGTAAGAGCAGCAGGTATTCCGGTAAATATCAAAAATACAAATTGTCCAAAAGACAGGGGAACAATGATTGTTTCAGAGACAGCAGAACCTTGCGAGCATATTATTACAGGTATCGCAGGAAAGAAAGGCATGTCCGTTATTAATATAGAAAAAGATAAAATGAACAGCGAAGTGGGATTTGGTAGAAATGTACTTCGTGCTTTAGAGAAGAGTAATGTAAGTTTTGAGCATATGCCTTCCGGTGTTGACACGATGAGTGTCGTGATTCAGACGGATGCATTGGCTGGCAAAGAAACAACAATACTGGATGAAATCCGTTCCAGAGTTCATCCGGATCAGTTATTTATCGAAAGTGATCTGGCATTAATTGCAGTGGTTGGCCGTGGTATGAAGAGTGCCAGAGGAACAGCAGCGATTCTGTTTACAGCATTGGCAGAAGCACGTGTAAACATTAAAATGATTGACCAGGGTTCTTCTGAACTTAACATTATTATCGGTGTTGCGGATGAGGACTTTGAGGTTGCAATGCGTGCAATTTATGATGCATTTATTGAAGTGAAAAAATAAGTTTTTGAACTTCTTGACAGAACGATAATATAGTATTAGTATGTAAAAGAATAATTTAATATAAATTCTTCGGGGCAGGGTGCGATTCCCTACCGGCTGTGTTTGCAGGTGCATAAGTCAGCGAGCCGCAAGGCATGATATGGTGTGATTCCATAACCGACAGTATAGTCTGGATGAGAGAAGGTAAGGTAATGATTGGATTGATAAATGAATATCAGATTTTAATGATATTTGTGTTGAGTAATCATTACAATTTTGATGTGCTATAGGCCCCGGAATGTATCCGGGGTTTTTCTTATGCATAAATTAGTAAAAATCTTTTAGTTTGAAATTTAGAAAAATGATTAGGAGATGCAGATAAAAACCATGACAGATAGAGATTTTATGATGAGAGCAATTAAATTGGCAAAAAAAGGTGAGGGCTGGACGAATCCTAATCCTATGGTTGGAGCAGTAATTGTCAAAAACGGAAAGATTATTGGGGAAGGGTATCACGAAAAGTGTGGGCAGTTACATGCAGAACGCAACGCAATAGCATCCCTTACAGAATCTGCGGAAGGTGCAACCATTTATGTAACTTTAGAACCATGTTGTCACTACGGGAAGACGCCTCCATGCACAGAAGCTATTTTAGAACAAAAAATTGCAAGAGTGGTGATTGGCTCAAGAGATCCTAATCCAAAAGTGGCAGGGAAGGGTGCTGAAATTCTGCGCAGAGCAGGTCTTCAGGTACAGGAGGACTTTATGAGAGAAGAGTGTGATGAATTGAATCCTATTTTCTTTCATTACATTACAAATAAAACACCGTATGTTGTTATGAAATATGCAATGACGGCTGATGGAAAAATAGCGACGAAAACAGGAGCTTCAAAGTGGATTACAGGAGAAGAGGCAAGAAATGAAGTTCAACTGATGAGGCATAAGTATATGGGAATTATGGCAGGTATAGGAACGGTACTTGCAGATAACCCGTTGTTGAATACTCGTATTGAAGGGAAAAAAAGTCCTGTTCGTATAATATGTGACAGCAAATTAAGAATGCCTCTTGATTCCCAGATATGCAAAACAGCGAAAGTATATAAAACAATTATTGCTTACAGTGTGGGAGAGGAAGATAAAGTAAATCAACTTCTTGAATTGGGAATACAGTTGATTCAATGTCCGGGTAAAAATGGGAAAGTTGATTTAGTTAAATTGATGGAGTATTTAGGAGAACAGGGGATTGACAGTATCCTTTTAGAAGGGGGAGGAACTCTCAATGATAATGCGTTACAGGCAGGGATTGTTCAAAAACTTATGGTTTTTGTAGCGTCGAAACTGTTTGGCGGAGAAGAGAGTAAAACTCCGGTGGAAGGAGCAGGAGTCAATGAACCGACAGAAGCAGTCAGAATGAATTTGAAAGGTGTAAAACAAGTCGGTGAGGATTTGCTATTGGAATATGAGATGAGGTAAAAAGATGTTCACAGGAATTATTGAGGAAGTAGGGAAAATAAAACATATCAGTCTATATGGAAATTCAGGGCAAGTTGCAATTAAAGCGACGAAAGTACTAGAGGGAACAAGGATTGGAGACAGCATTGCGGTCAATGGAGTATGCCTTACAGTGACTTCTTTGCAGCCGGACGGATTTACAGCAGATATTATGGCAGAAACTGTACGAAGAAGCGGCCTTTCTATTGTAAAGAATGGAGATAAGGTAAATTTGGAACGTGCTATGCCTGCAGATGGAAGATTTGGAGGACATATTGTTTCAGGACATATTGATGGAATGGGAACAATAACTGCATATAAAAAAGAAGAAAATGCTGTATGGGTTACAATTAAGGCTTCTGAGAAAATATTAAAGCTCATTATAGAAAAGGGTTCTATCTGTATTGATGGAATAAGTCTGACAGTGGCAACGGTAAGTGATGGAGAATTTCAGGTATCGGTCATTCCACATACCGGAGAAGAAACGACGTTGTTGAAAAAGAAAACAGGGGATGTGGTTAATTTAGAAAATGATGTCGTTGGAAAATATGTTCAAAAATTATTGGGATTAAAAACAGAACTGCAAAGTAATCAGGAACAGGGAATTACGATGGAGTTTTTAGAAAATTATGGTATATAGAGGAGGTTCATATGAATTATCAATATAATACAATTGAAGAGGCATTGGACGATTTAAGAAAAGGAAAAATTATTCTTGTAACAGATGACGAAGATAGAGAAAATGAAGGTGATATGATTTGTGCGGCTGAATTTGCGACGCAGGAGAATATCAACTTTATGGCATGTCATGCCAAAGGTCTTATCTGTACTCCTTTGAGCGCCGGGATGGCAGCAAAACTTGGACTGCCACAGATGGTATCAGAAAACACTGATAATCATGGTACGGCATTTACGGTTTCCATAGATCATGTGGATACAACAACCGGAATTTCAGCGGCAGAGCGTTCTTATACAATGATGAAGTGTGTAGATGATAATACAAAACCTGAGGATTTAAGAAGACCGGGACATGTATTCCCATTGGTAGCAAGAAAGGGTGGAGTTCTTGTAAGAAACGGACACACTGAGGCAACAGTAGATCTGATGAGATTAGCAGGACTCAAAGAATGTGGAATTTGTTGTGAAATTATGGAAGATGACGGAACAATGATGCGGACACCGAAATTGTGGGAACTGGCAGAAAAGTATCATTTAAAGTTTATTACAATCAAAGAACTTCAGGATTACTGTCGTATACATGAGAAACATGTTGTTCAGGAAGCAAGTGCGAAGATGCCTACTTTATATGGTGATTTTCAAGTATATGGATATGTGAATGATATTACGGGAGAACATCATGTGGCACTCGTAAAAGGAGATATTGGTGATGGAGAAGATGTGCTTTGCCGTGTGCATTCAGAATGTCTTACCGGTGATACATTTGGTTCTAGACGGTGTGACTGTGGGGAACAGCTGCAGAGTGCTATGCAGCAGATTGAAGAAGAAGGCAGAGGTGTCCTTTTATACATGCGTCAGGAAGGCAGAGGCATTGGACTGATAAATAAATTAAAGGCATACGAATTACAGGAAAAAGGACTGGATACTGTAGAAGCAAATATTGAACTTGGATTTGATGCAGATTTGAGAGAATATTGGGTAGGTGCACAAATTTTATCGGACCTGGGAGTGAAGTCACTGCGCTTATTGACAAACAATCCGGACAAAATATATGGACTTGAAGGATTTGGATTGACAATTAAAGAGAGAGTGCCTATTGAGATTGCACCTCAGCAGTATGATTTTAGATATATGAAGACCAAGCAGCAGAAAATGGGACATATATTTAACAAAATAAATTTATAAATGAATCAGGAGGAAAAGAAATGAAGAATATTCAGTTATTAGAAGGAAAAGTTGTAGCAAAAGAAGGAATGAAAGTGGGGATTGTAGCAGCCAGATTTAATGAGATTATTGTAAATAAACTTCTGGGTGGCGCAGTAGACGGACTGGTTCGTCATGGTGTAGAAGAGAATAATATTACAGCAGCATGGGTTCCGGGTGCATTCGAAATTCCTGTTGTTGCATCAAAAATGGCGCAGTCCGGAAAATATGATGCAGTCATCTGTGTAGGAGCCGTGATCCGTGGTGATACAACGCATTATGACTATGTATGCAATGAAGTATCAAAAGGTGTTGCTCAGGTTGGGCTTAACACAGGAGTTCCGGTATTGTTTGGTGTGATAACTACTGAAAATATTGAACAGGCAATTGCACGGGCAGGAAGTAAAGCAGGAAATAAAGGTTATGACTGTGCTTTGTCGGCGATAGAAATGGTAAATTTGATGGAGCAGATGTAAAATGGACATTACATTAGTGTTTGATTATGACGGAACACTTCATAATACACTCAGGATTTATGAAAGAGCTTTTCGCCAGTGTTATCAATGGCTTGTATCTGAAGGACACGTGGCAGAACAGTCTGTTTCAACAGAGAGGATTTCGGGATGGCTTGGAATGAACAGTAAAGAGATGTGGAATTCGTTTCAACCGGGACTTCCAGCAGATATTAAAGAGAAAGCCGAAAATATTATAGGGGCGTCCATGGTGGAACAGATTATAAACAATAAAGCATCATGGTACAAAGGAACTGATTTTGTATTGGACGAACTTAAAAAAATGGGTTATAATATGGTGGTTTTGAGTAATTGTAAAACAGCCTATAAAGAGGTGAATTGGAAACAGTTTTCCATGGCACAATGGTTTTCTAAATTTTATGATTGTGAGACTTTTGACTTTGCACCCAAAACAGAAATTATAAAAACAGTGAGAAAAGAAAATCCTGGAGAGTTCATTGTTATTGGTGACAGGGATAGTGATTTTGATTGTGCAAGAGCATGTGGTGCAAAATTTATAGGTTGTCTATACGGATTTGGGGAAGATGGAGAATTACAGGGGGCAGATGAAGTAATTCATTCAATTAATGACTTACCTGATAAAATTAAAATGCTAAGAGAATATATGTGCGAAACAAAGGAGAACAAATAATGAAGAAAATATTTGCAACAAAGAATCTGGTACTGATGGCTATATTTTCAGCATTAGCAGCAGTGTTAATGCTTTTAGAATTTCCGTTGCCGTTTATAGCTCCTTCTTTTTATGAGATAGATTTGAGTGAAATTCCGGTGTTGATAGGCTCGTTTATTATGGGACCAGTGGCGGGTGTGATTATTGAGGCGGTGAAAATATTGCTGACTCTGCTTATCAGAGGGACAGATACAGCATATGTTGGAGAACTTGCGAATTTTATAATAGGCTGCTGCTTTATAGTGCCGGCAGGTGTTATTTATAAGAAAAATAAAACAAAAAAATCTGCATTAATAGGTATTGCGACAGGAACAATGCTTATGGCTGTGGCTGGTGTTGTTATTAATTACGCAATTTTAATTCCGTTTTATGTGAAAGCATTTGGTATGCCTTTAGATCTAATTCTTGATATGGGAGCAAAGATAAATCCGTTAATTTCCAATAAATGGACATTTGTATTAATTTGTGTGGCTCCATTTAATATTGTAAAAGGAATTATTGACAGTTTGATTACAGCTCTTGTTTATAAGAGGATAAGTACATTTATCAAAGGTATTGGAAATAAAAAATAAAGAATAGCATTTGAAAAACATAGGAATATTGTTTATACTTATCAGAGTGAGCAGTATTCCTACTTTTAATATACTAGGAAATTTCTAAAAAAATGAATTAAAAAAGCTCATGGAGGCAATATGATTTTTGAAACAATGTCAGAAGAAGAGACATTTGAATTGGGCAGACAATTAGGCAGAGGTGCGAAACCCGGGCAGATTTTTTGTCTGGATGGAGACCTGGGTGTAGGGAAGACTGTCTTTACGCAAGGATTTGCAGATGGATTAAACATTGAGGAGAGCGTCAACAGCCCTACATTTACGATTGTACAGATATATGACGAGGGAAGAATACCACTATATCATTTTGATGTATATAGAATCGGAGACCCGGAGGAGATGTATGAGATTGGTTATGAAGAATACTTTTTTGGTGAAGGGGTCTGTCTGATTGAATGGTCGAAATTAATTGATGAATTGATTCCCAAAGAGGCAGTTAAAGTAATCATAGAAAAGAATCTGGAAAAAGGATTGAATTATCGCAGGATTACGCTCAATGGATATGAAAGCATAGATAATACAGGAGAGAGTATATGAGAATATTAGCGATTGACAGTTCGTCAATGGTAGCAACAGTGGCAGTCACAACAGATGGGGTGTTAAATGCAGAATACACAATTAATCATAAAAAAACGCATTCTCAGACATTACTGCCTATGATTGATGAGATTTGTAAAACAATTGAATTAGAAATGGAGAGTATTGATGCCATTGCCATATCTGGAGGTCCCGGTTCTTATACAGGGCTTAGAATCGGCAGTGCCACAGCGAAAGGTTTTGGTCTGGCATTAAATAAGCCAATTATCAATGTTCCTACAATGGATGCACTCGCATACAATATGTTTTCTTCTCAGTATATCGTCTGTCCTATTATGGATGCAAGAAGAGGACAGGTGTATACCGGAATTTACCGTTTTGATGGTACTGAGATGGTAACTATTAAAGAACAGTGTATTATTATGATAGATGAGCTGATATATGAATTAGATAAAATCGGCATGCCGGTAATGTTTCTTGGAGATGGTGTTGATACACAAAAAGAAACAATAGAGACGAAGATGAGTTCAGAACATTATTATGCACCAGCGTCCATGAACAGGCACAAAGCATCTGCTTTGGCGTCATTAGCTGAGATTTATTTTCAGGATGGTAAATATGAAAATGCAGGTGATCATAAGCCGGAATATCTGAGATTGTCTCAGGCAGAAAGAGAATTAAAAGAGAAGATGTCTAATCAGGATAAGTAAAAACAGAATATAAGGTTTATAGATATAGGAATGGTGCAGGCATGATTCAGATAAGAGAAATGACACTGGCAGATGTGGGACAGGTATATGATTTAGAAAAAAGTATATTCTCCATACCCTGGTCGAAAGAATCTTTTGAAAGCTCTTTGAAAGGAAAAGACACATTATTTATTGTAGCTGAGAAAGAAGGAAAGATTTCAGGTTATTTGGGGATGTATTTCATGGGAGAAGAGGCGGATATTTCTAATGTTGCTGTTTCAAAAGAATGTAGAAGACAGCATATTGCACAGTCCATGTTAGAATATATTCTCACTTGGGCAAAGTCCGGAGGGGTACGGAATGTAACATTAGAAGTTCGTGAAACGAATGTGGCAGCAATTCGTTTATATGAAAGTATGGGATTTCGTGAGGCAGGAATTAGAAAGAATTATTATAAAGAACCAATAGAAAACGCATTGATTATGTGGAAACAAAATCTATAAAGGGAATTACTTTCCACTATTATTTTTTTCTGTAAAAATGTAAAATGATATATATTTCGTAATTATTAACAAATGGTTATAACTTCGAGTACGTCATGTAAATTGTGACAATGATCTTTGCATTAGGAGGAAAGTATGAGAGTATATAAGGATGAACGCTTAACAGAGCTATATTGTAATAAGTGTGGAAAACAAATTAAGATTGAAAATGAAGTAATAAGAGAGGGCAATTTTTCTGTAGACTATCGGTGGGATTATTTTTCAGGCAAAGATGGAAGAAGACATAAATTTGATTTATGCGAGTCTTGCTATGATGAAATCATAAAAAGTTTTGAATATCCTATTGAGGAAGCAGATTATAATGAATTCGTTTAAGTTGCCCGCCAGGAGGCAGGAATGTTAGATGTTTGTTTATTAGGTACAGGAGGGATGATGCCTCTTCCAAGAAGATGGCTCACATCTTTGATGTGTCGATATAACGGAAGTAATATATTAATCGATTGTGGAGAAGGAACTCAGGTTGCGATTAAGCAGAAAGGCTGGACCTTTAAGCCGATTGATGTCATTTGTATTACACATTACCATGCAGATCATATTAGTGGTCTGCCTGGGTTATTGTTAACCATGGGAAATGCAGAGAGAACAGAACCACTTACCATGATTGGACCAAAGGGGCTAGAACGTGTGGTGAATTCTTTAAGAACGATTGCACCGGAACTTCCTTTTGAAATTCATTTTATTGAATTAAATGATAATACACAGACGATTCAATTTGAGGAATATAGAATTAATGCATTTAAGGTAAAACATAACGTTACCTGTTATGGATATTCTATTGAAATAGACAGAAGTGGAAAGTTTGATGCAGAAAAAGCAAAGAAATTAGATATTCCTATTAATAAGTGGAGTGTTCTGCAAAAAGGTGAGACTGTGGAATGGGAGGGCAATCTTTATACTCCTGATATGGTTATGGGTGCACCACGAAAGGGATTAAAGGTAACATATTCTACAGATACCAGACCTGTGGACTCTATTGTTACCGCAGCAGCAGGGGCAGACTTGTTTATTTGTGAGGGAATGTATGGTGAACCTGATAAAGAAGCTAAGGCGATAGAACATAAACATATGACATTCAAAGAGGCTGCTACGATTGCAAAGACAGCGGCACCAAAAGAAATGTGGCTGACTCATTACAGTCCGTCACTGGTGAAACCATGGCTCTATATGGATGAGGTAACGGAGATTTTTCCGAACGCAAAGGCAGGGAAAGATGGAATGTCTGTAGATTTACGGTTCGAGGATTAAGTAGAGGTGTTATTTTGAAAGAGGTAAAAATATTAGCGATAGAAAGTTCCTGTGATGAAACGGCAGCTGCAGTTGTTGTAAATGGCAGAGAGGTATTGTCCAATGTGATATCTTCCCAGATTGATTTACATACACTGTATGGAGGAGTTGTACCTGAAATTGCTTCAAGAAAGCATATTGAAAATATAAATCATGTGATTGAGAAAGCTTTATCTGATGCAGAAGTTACTTTAGACGATATTGATGCAGTGGGAGTTACTTATGGGCCGGGACTGGTAGGAGCACTGTTGGTAGGAGTAGCAGAAGCCAAAGCAATCTGTTTTGCAAAAAATATTCCACTGGTAGGAGTACATCATATCGAAGGACATATTTGTGCTAATTATGTAGAAAATAAAGAACTTGAACCACCATTTGTATGCCTTGTTGTTTCGGGAGGGCATACACATCTTGTAGTGGTTGAAGATTATGGCAAGTATAGAATTTTGGGAAAAACCAGAGATGACGCAGCAGGAGAAGCGTTTGATAAAGTAGCAAGAGCGATAGGTTTAGGATATCCGGGTGGACCGAAGATTGACAGAGTGTCTAAGGAAGGAAATCCTCATGCCTATGAATTTCCGAGAGCAAAAATTACAGACAGTATCTATGATTTCAGTTTCAGCGGCTTAAAGTCTGCTGTGTTAAATCAGTTGAATGTCTCTCAGATGAAAGGTGAAGAAATCAACCCTGCGGATATTGCGGCATCATTTCAGAATTCTGTTGTAGATACACTGCTTACCAGAGCGATGCTTGCCATGGAAGAGACAGGAATGAAAAAACTGGCAATTGCGGGAGGAGTGGCTTCTAATACAGCCATTCGAAAAGCATTTCAGGAAGAATGCAAAAAAAGACAAATTGAATTTTATCATCCATCTCCTGTTTTGTGTACAGATAATGCAGTGATGATTGGTTCGGCAGCGTATTATGAATATATGAATGGTGTAAGGCATGGATGGGATTTAAATGCTATACCAAATTTGAAATTAGGGGAAAGATAATAAAGGATTTGTATTAATGGAGAGAGATATGAGAAAAGTGACAGCGATAGTACTGGCAGCAGGCAGTGGCAGCCGTATGAAGAGTAGTACAAAAAAACAGTTTATGGAACTAAAGGGAAAACCGATTTTGTGGTATTCCCTTTTTGCATTTGAAGAATACGGTGTTGATCAGATTATTCTGGTTACTGGGAAAGAAGATATTGAATATTGTAAAAAAGAGATTGTTGAGCGATATGGATTTGAGAAAGTAACGGATATTGTGGCTGGTGGAAAAGAACGTTATGAGTCGGTATACAATGGACTGGGGAAAGTCACGGGAGATATTGTATTAATACATGATGGGGCAAGACCGTTAATCTCGCAGGACATCATAGAGCGGTGTATAGAAGGTGCAATAAAGGATGGCGCATGTGTTGCTGGGATGCCGGTAAAAGATACCATTAAAATTATTAATGATAATAAGATAGTAATTGATACTCTGAATAGGAATTGTTTGTGGATTACACAGACTCCTCAGAGTTTTATGTATGAATTGGTAAAAACTGCATATGATAAAATGCAGAAAAGTGATTTTGACAATATTACTGATGATGCCATGGTGGTTGAGCAGTTTACAAACCATAAAGTAAAGTTTGTGGAAGGAAATTATTCTAATATTAAGATAACAACCCCGGAAGATATTTTGGTTGCAGAATCGCTGTTGAAACAATAAGACACAACAGTTCAGCCAAAAGCTCGAATCCGCTGCGCTTCTTCTCGCTTTTATGGCTCACCATATACAGAAAAATAAGGACTCAAAGTCCTGCAAGCAGTCCTTGTGAGTCTATATTTTTCTGTGCATGGCTGAACTGTTGTAAAAAATGTAAAAAAATTGTTGACAGTGAAAAAAAATAGTGATAATATAGTCAAGCACGTCACAAAAGACGTGTCACGGAGAGGTGTCCGAGTGGTTTATGGTGCCGGTCTTGAAAACCGGTGTGGTTAGTCCCACCGTGGGTTCGAATCCCACCTTCTCCGCTTATATATTGTTTATTCTTGGTTGAATAATAATATATATTTTTTATAAGTAAAAAAGAAGTCAACTACTTGGAGAAGTACCCAAGTGGCTGAAGGGGCTCCCCTGGAAAGGGAGTAGGTCGTTAATAGCGGCGCGAGGGTTCAAATCCCTCCTTCTCCGTTTGAAAAGCTTCTTTAAAAACTTTTAAAAAAGTTCAAAAAAGTTGTTGACACAAAACAGAGGTTATGATATATTAGACAAGCTGTCGCAA